>JBAVOF010000376.1:0-4889 GCA_049691835.1 Polyangiales bacterium | reverse complement strand
GCGTGAGCCGCATGTAATAGCGGCCGCGCACCGTCGCCGGGCTGAAGAGGAGCACGCCGATGGTTTCGTTGCCCGAGGTCTCGAAGGTTTCGGTGTTGATGACCTCTCGGTCCTGTTCGCCCGTGATCCAAGCATTGGCGAGCTCGACGATGACTTGGCGGGTTTCCGCGTCCACGGTGACCTCGGCTTCGACGGGATCACCGGGGTCGACCTGCGCCTGTCCCACAGTCGACTGCTGGGAGATGGCGTTGGTGAGCAGGAATATCGGGCGCCGCGCGACGGACAAATCGGGTTGATCGGCGGGGAAGTTCGGCTGAATGCAGCCGAGCGGGCCGCTGCCACCCGTCCCGCCCTGGCCTCCGACACCGCCGCTGCCGTCACCGTCGCTCCCACATCCAACCACAGCAATGCTGAGGCAGGCAAAGAGCGTCAAAGAAAATCTCATCTGATTAAGCATCATGGGGAGCGACCTCCGAAAGTAGGAGCTTGACACAATACCTCAGCTCTTCGGATTCTCAAGCACCCGTGTGCAAGGTCGTGTGTCGATCGCTGGGTGCATCCTCGTTGGAGCACTCGGCCGACGCAATGCGTTGGCGCGGGGGCTGTGTTATTGGTTTGGTTTAGGAGGTCGCATGAATTGTCGTTGGTTAGCTTACCTGCTGTGCACACTTGGATTGATCTCGTTTGGATACGGCTGCAAAGGCGGAGGAAGCTCGGAGCCCAGCTATATCACCGTGCTGCTCACCCAACCCGAAAGCGGAGCGACCGAGGTTCCCGTCCTGGCGCGAATCGGGTTTCGAGTCGACGCGGACATCGACGAGGCAACGCTGAGCGAGGATACCTTCTATCTCACCGACGAAGACGGCGCGGTCGTGCCGAGCACCGTGGTCATCGGAGCGGACGACCCAGCGACCGCCGAGCTGACGCCCGAGCAACCGCTCTCGGTGCTGACCCAGTTCACCTTGACGGTGACGACCGGGCTGCTTTCGACCGACGGCAGGTCGCTCGAAGAGGACTACGAGTGGCGCTTCACCACGCTCGACAGCGCCTGGGGCACCTCCCAGTGGCTCGAGGAGACCGGGACTGGAACGGCGTCGCAGGCGCAGATCGCCGTCGACGGCGCGCTCAATGCGATTGCCGCCTGGCAGTACGAGGACCTGAGCGGAGCCGGCACGTTCATCTATGCGAATCGGTACACCCGAACCGACCTCTGGGGCGACCCGGTCCAGATCGATAGCGGCCTGGGGGCCGCGACGAACCCGAAGGTTGCAGCGGACGACGCCGGGAACGGCTTTGCGGTTTGGCAACGAAGCGACGACGGCGGTTCCACCACCAACATCTGGAGCAACCGCTCCGACACCAACGGCGTCTGGGGCACGCCTGAGCTCTTGCAAAACGTCGAGCTGACCCCGGCCCGAAACCCGTCGGTTGCGGCCGACCCATCAGGCAATGCCATCGCGGTCTGGGCGCAGCGCGACTTGGTGAGCGGCAACGAGCTGGTCTGGGCGATCCGGTATGAGCCTGGTGCCGGCTGGGGTGTGGCGGAGCCGATCGACCCGATGCCGGCGCCGCTGGTCGGGGCGAGCACCGCGGTCGGGATGGACGACGAGGGCAATGCGATCGCGGTCTGGGCGCGGCAAACGGTCGGCGGCAATGTGCTCTGGGCCAACCGCTACACGCCCGGCTCGGGTTGGGGCACCGCGGAGCTGATCAAGTCCGACACGGAGACCAGCGCGCGGGACGAACGGCTCGACGTCGGGCCCAGCGGAGACGCGTTCGTGGTGTGGGTGCAGGACCAGGACGGGCGGGACGACATTTGGGCCGTTCGGTTCTCGGGCTCCGCATGGGAGGCGCCGCTGCGCCTCGACGACTGGGACGGTGGCCCGAAGCGGCTGCCGGACGTGGCCGTCGATGGGAGCGGCGTGGCGCATGCGGTCTGGTCGCAGGCGGATCTGGATTTCGCGAACATCTGGGCGAGCGCATTCGCACCAGAGTCGGGCTGGGACGCGCCGGAGCTCATCGAGCCGCCCAACGAGGATCCTACTCAGGACAGCGATGCGACCAGCCCACGGATTGACGCCAACGCGGCGGGCAATGTGTTCGTGGTCTGGCGTCAAAACGCGGCGAGCTGGGGGAGCATCTGGTCGAACCGGCTCGACCCGGGCACGGGCTGGATGACCGCCCAAACGATCGAGAAAATCGATCGGCCTGCCGGGTTTCCGAACATCGCGGTGGACGTCGATCGCCACGCGCACGCGGTCTGGCCTCACTCGGAGGCGCGTGGCGTCGACTGGGTGAGAACGAACCGCTTCGAGTAGCGGGCTGGCCGCCGATCAGAGGTCGGCGTCGCGCGTGGCGTCGAGGATGATGATCTGCGTGCACTCGAGGCCGGGCCTGGTCGCTGCGGCGATCGCCTCCGAAACGCGGCAGGTCGCGTTGGTGTCGATGAGCTGGGGCTTGAACGTGGTCGCGACCGTCTGGGTCTCGATACGAATGGCGCCATCGCTTGGGAAGGTGAGCTGGTGGATCTGCACTTCCGTCTCGCATTCGTCGTTCATCGGGCGCAAGACCGGAACCGCGTAGCCAGTCCAACCGGTTTGGTCATCGCCGGTCAAGAACGAGTACCCCGCACCCGGGTCAGCGGCGAACTCGGCCAGATTCCGACACGACACGGCCGCAGCACAGAACGCGGCGCCTAGGCGTGACTCGTCGGGCGCGGTGTTTGGATGAAACGGGTAGAAGACGAGAAGCTTGGGCGGAAGGTCGGCCTCGGGGGGGTCCTCGCAGCTGGTCTTGCTCGCCCGATAGCTGGTGATTGCGTAGATGCCGGGGAGCGCAGAGTCGACGGTCGCGGGCTCCTCGCTGCTGCCGCTGCTGCCGCAGCCGAGCGCGCCCCCGCTCGTGCAACCCAGGGTCAAGCAAGTCGCAAAGAAGATAGTGTTGGTAAAGTAAGTTCGCTGTCTGGTCATCTCGGTTTTCTCTCCGCTTTCATTCTGACTGCAACCGTCCGCGGCGCGCGGGATTGGCGACGCTCGACGGGAAGCCGGAGTATTCCGACTCCGAGCCACAATTCAAGCACACATTGGGCGGGGGCCGCACCTGGCACAAAATGCTGGGTCTGGCCGTAAACGGACGCGCCATGTGGGCATCGGTGAGGCATCTCACCACCGCGGCGGACGCGAGATTTTTAATCACGCATTTCGCTTGCTGATCAGGTAAAACGGTTTTCGACTCATGCCCGTTTTTTCAAGCTCGTCGATCGCGTCGCGCACGTGCGCGCTGCTCGTGCTCGGCTTGCCCGCGCTGCTGGGCTCGTCCCTCCTCGCAGGATGCCACCGCGGCAAAGACACTTGCCCGACTTCGACGCTGACGGTGGACCCCGCCGAAATTCCCGCGGGGAGCAGCGAGGCCAGCGTCACGGTCACGGTGAAGAACCCGAACGCGGGCAACGGGCTGCCGGTGATCACCGAGCTCACGGCGAGCGCTGGCACGTTCGCCGATCCGTTTGCACGCGAGACGACGTACACGTGTCCGCACGATGTGTCCGGAGAAGTCGAAATCTGCGCGAACACTATCTATGAAGGCGGCGGCCCGGGGCAAGATGCGGGCGTCCCCTCCGGCGTCGGCGTCTCGCAGCAGTACCTGGGTCCACCGCACGTGCGCTTGCGCGATCCGTTGGAGTGCTTCGAAACCGATTGCACGACCGTCACTTGCCCGACGGAAAAGAACGAGTGCCCCGTCGTATCGCTCGCGGTGGAGCCGCAGGTGGTGCCCGAGGCAGGAACCGCGACAATCACCGTGACCGCAAGTGATCCCGACGAGAACCCGCAAACGCTGGTCACCACGCTCTTGACCGACCACGGCACGATCGCCGACCCGAATGCTCAGGAGACGACCTACACCTGCGACCCCGATGTGGGCGGCGTCATCGAAATCTGCGTGATCGCCAGCGATGGGGACGCGAGCTGCGACGTCGAGCAATGCACCACCGTGGTTTGCCCGGGTGATCCGCTCGACAACACCTGCCCGACGATCGGGAGCTTCACGGCGACGCCCATGGTGATCCCTACCGGCCAGAGCACGACCAACGTCAGCGTCGATGCCACGGATCCCGACGCATTCCCCGACCCGTTGCGCACGGTGCTGAGCTCGGCCACCGGGGTGTATGCCGACCGGTACGCCAGCGAGACGACGTTCAGCTGCGGAGCGCCGGGGCCCGTGGATCTCTGCGTGGTGGCGAGCGATGGTGACCCGGAGTGCGACAAGACGCGCTGCATCAAGGTGCAATGCCCGAGCGACATTCCGGCGAACCTGTGCCCGCAGTTGTTCGTGCTCAACGCGATTCCCTCGGTGATCCGACCGGGCAACACGAGCACCATGGTGCAGAGCCGGGGGCAGGACACCGATGGTTTACCGTTCCCGTTGACGCTCACGATGAGCGCGCTCTGGGGCACGATCGAAAACGACGAGAACATCCAGCAGGCGCTGAACGTGGTCGCGCAGGACGCGACATACATCAGCGACCGGCCCGGCCCAGTCGAAATCTGTGTCGACGCGACGGACGGCGCCTGCGTCAAGACGCTCTGCACCGATGTGACCTGCCCGGCCGACCTGCCTACGCCGCCGTGACCGTGAGCGCTTGACCCATGCGCGTGGCGCCCAGGTGCTGGCTTGCCTTGGAATCGCGCCAGGCCGGGACTCCTGAGATCCACACATCGGTGACCACTCCGTCGGAGCGGTTGAGCATTTGCTCGGCGCCGAGCGCATCGCGGTGCTCGAAGATGGTATGGGCCTCCGAGTCGTAACAGCGGAGGGCTTCGGGGTCGATCAAGATGACGTCGGCTCGCTGGCCGGACTCGATGGTGCCGACCGAGGAGATTCCCCAGAAC
>JBAVOF010000375.1:0-3724 GCA_049691835.1 Polyangiales bacterium | reverse complement strand
TCCATCGCGCAATCTCGTCATCCGGTAACCTACGCAGGTGCTCCGATTGCACGTACAGGAACTTCTTTGCGTCGTAGCGTCCCGCGGTCGAGCCAACCCGATCCCAGCTGAACTTCTCGATCAACTCTTGCCTGCTGAAGATCTCCTGATCGCCGTAGGACCAACCGAGACGGGCCAGGTAGTTCAGGACCGCGTCGGGAAGGTAGCCCATCTCCCGGTACTCGAGGACGCCAACCGCGGCATGACGTTTCGAAAGCTTCTCGCCGTTTGGGGCGAGGACCATCGGCATGTGCGCGAACGTGGGAACTTGCGCGCCGAACGCCTCGTACAGCAGGATCTGAGGCGTGGTATTGATCACGTGATCATCTCCGCGCGCAACGAGGGTGATGCCCATCGTCAGATCGTCTACGACACAACCGAAGTTGTAGAGCGGCATCCCGTCCGGCCGCAGCAAGATGAAGTCCTGCAGGGTGGAATGAAGGATTTCGATCTGCCCTTTGACGGCGTCAATCCAGCTCGTGCGACCCTCCAGTGGTGCGCGGAAGCGAATCACGTGGGGAGCGTTTGGATTGGCCGGTCCATCCCTTCTATCTCGCCAGGGACTTCGAAAGCGAAATCCGTCTTTCGTTCCGGTCTTGCGATGCGCCTCACGGGCATCGGCGATCTCGTCTTTCGTCGCGTAACAGCGATATGCATGGCCGGAGCGGATCAGTTTCTCCGCGAAGTCCGCATAGATGTCGAGACGCTCGCTCTGCACATAGGGCCCATGAGCCCCACCGACGCCGGGACCCTCATCCCAGTCCAGGCCCAGCCAGCGCATCGAGTCGAACACGACCTGGATGCTCTCCTCGGTGCTGCGCTCGCGGTCCGTGTCCTCTATTCGAAGAATGAACGTGCCGCCGTTTTGACGTGCCCAAAGCCAGCTGTACAGCGCGGTCCGTACACCGCCGATGTGCAGATACCCCGTCGGCGACGGCGCAAATCGAACGCGGACTTCGGACATGGCCGGAGAGCTACCCGCCCGCCGTAATCGGGTCAAGCGAAGGGATGTTTCGGTTTGGTCGCCTTGACCATCCAGGGTCGGGTCATCAGGCTCCGCCGTTCATGAGAGCGCCAGAAGTTCTTATCCAGCGGCTCAACCAGGGCGTTCGAAAGCGAAATGCGCGGTGGACGTTCGTGCGCGCGGATGCTTTCGGCGACGCGCTCACACTCCGGCGTTTTCGACTGGGCAATGGTCTGACCGTGCTGACGCTCGTCGACCGATCTGCCCCGACGGTCAGCTATCACACCTGGTTTCGGGTCGGCTCCCGGCACGAACGACCGGGTAAGACGGGTCTTGCGCACTTATTCGAGCACCTGATGTTCAACCAGACCCGGGCGCACCCCCCCGGCGATTTCGATCGTTTGATGGAGCGCGCAGGGGCCGAAGCAAACGCGGCGACTTGGACGGATTGGACCTGCTACTACGAGAACGCTCCGCGTGACGCGTTAGCTCTGCTCATCGAGCTCGAGGCCGATCGAATGTCGAACCTCGTCCTACGAGTCGCGCAGGTCAGTTCGGAAAAGGAGGTCGTTGCGAACGAGCGCAAGCTCCGTGTCGACGACGACATCGAAGGCAAGGCCGTCGAGTTGCTCTACCAGAGCGCGTTTCGCCACCATCCGTATCGTTGGCCGACCATCGGTTGGATGGACGACATCCGGGGGTTCACCGTCCAGGATTGCCAGGCCTTCTACCGGTCGCACTACGCGCCGAGCAACGCCACGATTGTCATTGCAGGCGACTTCGACGAGCAAAGGGCGCTCTTGCTGGTGCAAAGGCACTATGGTGGCCTGTCCGGTTCGCGCACCGACAAGGTGCCGGTTGCGCCCAAGGAGCCCGCACAGCGCGCGGAGCGGGTTTTCCGGCTGACGGCACCGACTCCGACCGAAAAGCTGCTCATCGGCTATCACGCGCCCGCGTTTTCCCACCCCGACACACCCGCTCTCGTCGTCGCGAACGAAGTTCTGTTCGGGGGCCGTAGCTCGCGGCTCTACCGGCTGTTTTGTCTCGACAAGGAGATCGCACTCTCGGTTCGCGGTTCGATTTCGCCTTTCGTCGATCCGGGGCTTTTCGAGATGTGGATCTTCCTGCGTCAGGGAAAGCGCCGGGCCGATGCGCTGAAGCTGCTCGACCAGGAGCTCGACAGGCTCGGATCCAGGGGACCCAGCGAGCTCGAGCTCGAAAAGGCGATCAACCAGTTGGAGCTGTCGTTCCTACACAGCATGGAGACAGCAGGAGGCAAAGCGGAGCAAATCGGTTTCTACGAGACCGTCTGCAACGACGGTGCCGGAGTGTTCAATCGTCTGGCCGCGTACCGTGAAGTCACCGTCGGGGACGTGAAGCGCGCGGTGGCCAAGTATCTCCGGTCGACCCGCCGTACGCGCGTCGAGATCCTGCGAACCGCTTCATGAGCATTCTGGTCGAATCGAGCACTGTGCTCCCACTCGTCGATGTCGAGATCGCGCTGCCCGTAGGCGGCCTTCGCGACCCTTCGGGTCGTGAGGGGCTCGCCCAGCTCACGGGTCATCTGATGCGACGCGGTCCGCATGGTGTCTCGCAGGAGCGATTCGAAGATCGGGTCGCTGCGCTTGGAGCCCGTTTATCGGTCGAGGTGTCCATGCGTTCGACTCGCTTTAGGGCGACGGTCTTGCGTCGCCACCTGGAGCCGCTCCTCGACCTGCTCGCCGAGGTGGTCTGGCAACCCGCGCTTCGCGCCTCCGATTTCGCAAAACTGAAACGGCAGGCACAGGCATCGCTCAGCGCACGGCTGGACGACGACCAAGCCCTGGGGGCGGTGTGCTTTCGCGAAGCGCTGTTTGGCGAGCACCCGTACGGACGTTCCGTGAGCGGACACTCGGATAGCCTGCGCCGCATCCGAATCCACCACGTCCAGGACTTCTACGAGCGACACATCGCCAAGGGCACGTTCGTGGTGGGTGTTGCGGGCGACATCACGGAGGAGGAGGTTCGCTTGCTGGTCGGGAAACGCTTCCCGAGCGCCCGTCGCCGCAAGTTGAAAGTGCCCGACGTGCCAGCGACACACGCCCGCCGCGGCCGCCATGTCGTGATCGTCGACAAACCCGAGCGCACGCAGACCCAACTTTTCATCGGAACCCTGGGTGCACGGACCCATGACCGAAGCCTGTTTCCCCTCGTAGTGTCCAATACTGCGTTCGGGGGCACCTTCAGCGGACCTCTCATGCAGGAGGTGCGCGCAGTTCGGGGATGGAGCTACGGCGCGTACAGTCGCCTGCTTCACTCGACCCAGCGTGACGCTTGGTACATGTCCACTGCGCCAGCAGCCGAGTACTCCGCCGATTGTGCCGCGCTGCAGCTCGACCTGCTCGAGCGCTGGGTAGACGACGGAACGACGAAAGCTCAGCTCAGCTTCGCCAAGCGCTATCTGATCAACAGCCACTGCTTCGACCGAGACACTCCGTCCAAGCGCCTCGAGGCCCGTCTCGACGTCGAGCTGCTCGGCATCCCGAAAAGCTACGTCGACAAGTTCGATCAGCTGGTCGCCCGGGTCACCAAGAAGCAGGCCGACGACGCCACCCGGTCACGGATCTCGACCCGAGATTTGAGCATCGTCGTCGTCGCCACGGCCAGCGAGGTCGCAAGCTCCTTCGAGCGTTTGCCGGGCGTACGGTCGCTCGAGATCGTACCTTTCGATCGTATCTAGTT
>JBAVOF010000374.1:0-3326 GCA_049691835.1 Polyangiales bacterium | reverse complement strand
CCTTTCGCAAGGTCCGGCGGTAGTCGTAGCGGCCGAAGATGAGGCCCTCGGCCGCGGCGATTGCTTCGAGCTCTAGGCGCGCCAGCGGCGTCAGCTCGAGCGTTCGAGCTTCGCCTTCCTTGTCGATGTCCGCTGTGATCCGAATCTCTAGATCACCGAGCTGGTAGTGCTCCGGCACCCGTAGCTTCTGAAGCAGCTCGGCCCGTAGCCCGTACTCTGCGGCCAGCGTGACAAGCGCCCGCACCGGCTTGTGCTTGCGTTCGCTGTAGCGCGGAAGCAGCTGCAGGATCGCGAGCACTTCAGCACGGTCCACCTTCGTTACCCCTCGGCCCTGAACCGCCGGCACACCTTTGACTTTCTTGGCGAGCGGCGGGACTTCAATCACGTGCATGTAGTCACGGCCGCGCATGCTTGCCCACTTGACGAAACGAAGCAGCACCGCCCTATCCTTCCGTACCGTTTCGCGCGCGACCTCGCGCAGTCGAGCCCGGTAGAAATCCTCGATACTCGCCGGTGTCAGGGTCTCGATGTGCGGGAAGCGCGGCAAGAGCTGCACCCGCCAAGTTTGCTCGCACCGCTCCCAGTCACCCTGACTGACGATTGGCGGCTCGATGGCGGCCAGCCATTCGGCCACGATCGGCGCGAGGGGCCCCCGCTTCGAGACTTCTACTCGTCGGCGACCGGAAATAGTCTCGGCGTAGAGCTGCGCACCGACCCTTCGAGCTTCCGCTGGATCTCGCGTGCGCGTCGAGAGCTTGTGGTCTTTGCCCTCGAACCAGAACCGGCAGATCTGGATTCCGGTGCGTTCGTCCTTGACGAGTCGGAGCCCGTCGCCCCGTTTTCGAGCCATCGTACTACTTCCCTCCTGACAAACATGACCCGGCGGCCGATGCGGCGCTCGCTGAGCAATGGTCGCACATGCTTGTCGAAACTGTTAGCGCAAACCCCCGAGAGTCGCGCCGCTTCGAGCCGATCGATCAAAATCGGCTCATCGCCTCGTCCCTGGAAAGCCGCGGTCACGGCTGTTCGTTCCTCGCCGCGCACACTGCGATCGGAATTGCATCCGATCATGACTCGCGTGGCCGCCTTGGGTGCCACGGCCTTAGTCATCTTTCCATTCCGATGGAATGAACCCTGGCGGCCTTTCGAGCGGCGGCGGGAACAGGTTCAAGCGACCGAGCACGCTGCCGACGGGTTTAGGACCCCTCAGCGGTCCGCTGTTCTGGGGGACCGTGTCAGGTCGCTCCACCGGGGAGGCGACGACTCGGTGTGGGATGGCGCCATCCGTGCCTCCCTTCGTTCGTCGGGGACGAGCGCATGCTCGGTGCAGTAGCGAAGAAACGAGCTGTAGGATCCCGGAAACGGCTCGGGAGCTCGCATGGCGTATGCCCGCCACACACTCTTGACCGAGCAGCCGCCCTTGACGCAAGCCGCGATCTCCTCGAGATGCATGCGAAAATACGGGTATGGATGCCGCAGGGGGGGTCCCCTTCGATCGGCTTCTCGTCTTCGCTCTCGATGCTCACATCCCTGTTATCGGTTTTGCCCCCCAAAAAGTTGCTCGGACCACCCGTCGAGACCCATGTCGTTTTTTGACGCAAAGTGACGCTTCGTGATTCGCGCTGCTGCACCTTGCATCTTTTTGCTCTGAGGTGATTCGTTCTGACTCACGATGGAAAGTTTGCTTCATCCTGCGTCAGAAGTGAGCGTTTCGTTTCAGATTGGAGCAGGAAACTCCAAGCTGATTCAGTATGGGTCAAAAAGAGCCGGACTCCGTTCGGGCAAGGGATAGTTTTGTCTGCCAACAAAACTGGGCGCGACCTCGATCGCAGTTCGCGTGATCGGTCGCACATGGTACACGCTCAACGCCTTCGGCTTATGCGCGCGTGTGCGCCAACATTCCGTCTCGACAATGCGATCACCATGCTTATGCTGATCGGGTGACTCGACCAATTTCCGCAGGCGCACGCGGGCAGCGCGCCGTGACAGAGGCTGCGCAGATGCCGAGCTTCCTGGACCGTCCGAGTCGCTTTCTCTTCTTCACTGGGAAGGGCGGTGTCGGGAAGACGGCGCTTGCATGCGCCACCGCGATTCGGCTTACCGACGCGGGGAAGCGCACGCTGCTGGTGAGCACGGATCCCGCTTCGAACCTCGACGAAATGCTGGGTGCGCCGTTGTCCAATTGGCCGACGCCGATACCTGGTGTCGACGGGCTCTTTGCGTTCAACATCGATCCAGAAAAGGCCGCAGACGAGTATCGTGAGCGTGTGATCGGGCCCTACCGCACCATCTGGAGCGAGGCGCAGCTCAGCGAACTACGCGAGCAGCTAGCCGGTGCGTGCACCGTGGAGATCGCGGCGTTCGACGAGTTCGCAGAGCTTCTCGCAGTTGACGCAGCAACCACGCCGTTCGATCACGTTGTGTTCGACACGGCACCAACAGGTCACACGTTGAGGCTCCTCAGCTTGCCTCGTGCCTGGACGGGTTTCCTCGAATCAACGAGCGAGGGAGCATCGTGCCTGGGGCCGCACTCGGGTTTGAAGATGCAGGAAGCCCGGTTTGCCGGAGCTCTGGCCGCACTCGGCGACGGCGAGCGAACCACCATCGTGCTCGTGTCTCGACCAGATCGTGCCGCATTGCGCGAAGCGGATCGGACGTCCGGGGAGCTCGAAGCACTCGGTGTCAGGAACCAGCAGCTGGTGGTCAACGCGGTGTTCACCGCCACCGACCGAACAGATGGCGTTGCGCTCGCCCTCGAGCAACGCGGACAGCAGGCTCTCCGTGAGCAGCCGACCCGGCTGCGGGGGCTTCCCTCGATGCAAGTCCCGCTGCGCGCCTTCAACATGGTCGGCCTGCCGGCACTTCGCGCGCTCCTGGATGACCCAGCGGCCGCGTCCCTCGAGCGCGACGTGCCTGCGCTCGCATTGCCATCGCTCCCGCCGCTCGACTCCCTCGTCGATGACATCGCGGGACCCGGCCGCGGCCTCGTGATGGTGATGGGCAAGGGAGGCGTTGGTAAGACTACGATCGCCGCATCGATTGCCGCCGAGCTCGCGTCCCGGGGCCACAAGGTTCATCTCAGCACGACTGACCCGGCCGCCCACGTCGCTGCGACGATCTCGGGCGAGCTCCCGAATCTGCAGATCAGTCGCATCGATCCCGTCTCCGAGACGAAGGCGTATGTGGACCGCGTGATGGCGACTCGCGGCGCGAACCTCGATGAGGCGGGCAAAGCCCTGCTTGCAGAGGATCTGCGCTCGCCTTGCTACCAGGAGATCGCCGTCTTTACAGCGTTCACCAGGATTGTGCTCAAGGCCAGCTCGAGC
>JBAVOF010000373.1:0-7798 GCA_049691835.1 Polyangiales bacterium | reverse complement strand
GTTG
The DNA here is from genome assembly GCA_049691835.1 of Polyangiales bacterium. Taxonomy (GTDB): domain Bacteria; phylum Myxococcota_A; class Polyangia; order Polyangiales; family Houyiibacteriaceae; genus SG8-38. The sequence continues at coordinate 7,794 of JBAVOF010000373.1, read as the reverse complement.
TGGCGGCAATTCGAGCGGGGACCCCTTTACAGGTGGCGGGGGGACCTCTGGAACCGGCGGCACGGCTGGTGCGGCAGGAACCGGCGGCGTTGCGGGCACAGGTGGCGCTTCGGGCGGGTGTTCCCGCATCCAGTGCGCCGGACGCGTCACGCTCTGCGGAGACTGCATAGATAACGATGGGGACGGCCTGATCGACAATGACGATCGCGAATGCCTAGGACCCTGCGACAACTACGAGGGCGAGGAGCTGCTTTCGGGAGTCGGCGGCGAAACGGGTGAGCAGTGCAAGGCCGACTGCTACTTCGACTTTGGAAACGGGACGGGAAATGACCAGTGTCATTGGAGCCGAAGCTGCGATCCTCTCGAGCCCAAGGTCCAGTGTACGTACGATGAAGGCTTGCTCGGGGGAACGGACTGTCCCAACACCCAGTCGCAGCTCTGCGAAGACGTATGCACGCCGCTCACACCCAACGGCTGTGACTGCTTTGGCTGCTGCACATTCCCCGAGCTTGCCGGCATGGGTCCTGGTGGCGGCGACGGTTACGTGTACATCGGTTCTGAGTCGGGCTGCACCTTCAACACCGTGACCGATCCGAGTCACTGTCAGGCGTGCACACCTGCGGGCAGCTGTTTGAACACCTGTGAGCGTTGTGAGATCTGCCTCGGCAAGCCGACGATTCCAGAAGACTGCTTTCCTGGCACCGGCGGCACTGGCGGCAGCGGTGGCACCGGTGGCGCTGGAGGCAGCGCGCGCTGCCCACCGACGAAGCAGGAGTGCGGGCTTCCGGGCGATCAACCATGCCCCGGCGGGTCATTCTGTCTGACCGGTTGCTGCATCGACGCCGTTCAGTAGCGGGCTAAGCTCTCTCAGCCCATCGGGCTCGTGTTGAGAGCCGAATTGCGCGGTACGAATCGGTATGTCGCGTGGGACGCCGCGCGCTCAGGGCTCTTGTTCCGGCTATGCCTCGACATGTGGACGGAACGGCCCCGCCGATGAAGTGCACGATGATCTGCCCGGATCTCGGCTGCACGCGGCGGCGGTGCTCAGAGCGGCGTGCTCGGGCAGATCACGCGGGATGCCCGACGCGCGATCATCAAGCCCGGGCTTGCATGAGCTGGCGCAAATAGCTTCCGCCCGAGGCATCGTTTGGTATACAGTGGTCCAGTGGTTGAACCAATTTTGTCGGACCATCCGAATACCCTGCTGAAGCGTGCCCGCCTCGCCGACGAGGTGCTGACAGTGCTCGTGCAGCGTGTGCTCAGCGGTACCTATCCTGCGGGCACCCGTCTGCCCGCTGAGCGAGCTCTCGCTGAAGAGCTTGGCGTGACGCGGACCTCGTTACGAGAGGCGCTCCGGCAGATGGAGTCGATGGGGGTCGTTCGGATCCGGCAGGGCGCAGGGGCATTTGTTCTGGACTGGACGCTCGAGCCGACGATGCGCTTCGTGCAGTTCCTGGCCGCATCGGGGTTGGGGATGGACCCTCAGTTCCTGCTCAGCTTCGATGAGGTCCGACGTTTCTTCGCGGTGAAGATGCTCGAGCTTGCCGCCGAAAAGGCCAGCGACGAGGACCTGGACCGGATCCAGGCAGTGCTCGACGGTTATCCTCCAGACGACACGCGGGCCTTGCTCGAAGGCGAGTGGGACTTTCGCTTCCACCGGGAGATCGCCCGCGCCACGAAGAACCCAATCTTCGTCTATTTGCTCAACACGGTGCGCGAAACGTTCGCGGCGCTCCGCTCCGTGTATCTACGCCTCGATGCCGAGGTCAGTCAAAGCGTGGGGGATCTGAACGCCGAGCTCGTGGCTGCGCTGCGCGATCGAGATGGAGCCCGAGCCGTCGCCGTGCTCGAAACGAGAATGAACAAAGACGCCGAGGCGCTCCGGGAGATGGCGCAGCCGGCACGGAGGCCCTCATGACGATTCGATACGAACAAAAGGGGGCCGTCGGCGTCATCACGCTCGATCGGCCCAAGTGCCTCAACGCGATCAACTTCGCGATGCGCGACGAGCTGACAGAGTGCCTACGTGCCCGCGCCACCGATCTGGACACACGCGTCATTCTATTGACGGGTGCCGGTCGGGCATTCAGTGCGGGTCTCGATCTCAAGGAGCCCGCCATCGCCGGCGGCGACCCGATGACGCCCAAGCGGGCCTACGAGGCGCAGCGAACCTACTCGCAGATGATCCTCGAGATGCGGCGTATTCCGCAGCCCATCGTCGGCGCGATCCACGGTCCCGCGATTGGGGCGGGCTTCTCGATCGCGATGGCCTGCGACATTCGGCTGGCGTCGCCGGTGGCGACATTCCAGGCCGCCTACATCAACCTCGGCTTCGGGGGGGCCGACATGGGCTCGTCCTGGTTGCTGCCTCGGGCGGTGGGAACCGGAAATGCAGCGCGCTACTTGCTCTCCGGTGATGTTCTGTCCCCGACGAAGCGCTGCGCATCGGCTTCGTTCAGACGCTGGTCGACCAGGAGAGCCTTCTGGAAGAGGCGGGCGGCCTGGCCAAGAAGCTCGCGGGCAAGTCGCCGCTCGGTCTTCGCCTGACCAAAGAAGCGCTGGATGCGGCCGCCGGCGGGCTGAGCCTCGAGCAGACCATCCAGCTCGAGGATCGCAATCAGGCCATGTGCATCAGCCAGCTAATGGGATCACAGCAATGAGCACGAACTTCAAGACCTACGAGAACCCGTCCATCTTTCATCGCTGGGCGGCCGCCCAGTGGCGCCGCCCCAAGGACCCCACCATCTACGGCGCGACGGAAATCGACATGGAGCCAGCGCTGGCCTTCGTGGACAAGGTTCGAGAAGAGTGGGGTGTGCAGGTCACGGTCACGCACCTGGTGGCCAAGGCGCTGGCCATTGCCATCGCCCGCCACCCGGAGACCAACGCCAAGGTGCGGTTTTGGGGCAAGTTGGAGCTGCGCAAGACCGTCGATATCACCGTGCTGGTCGCGGGCGCCGGTGGCCGTGATCTATCAGCGCACCGAATTGCCGCAGCCGACAAGCTGCCGTTGCGGCAGCTCGCGATGGACGTGATCGCGGCGACCCAACTCATCCGCCACGACGAGGACCCCAAGTTCCGAAAGAGCAAGGAGCTCGTGGGCAAGCTCCCCTGGTGGATGATGCGGTCGTTCCTTTCGCTGGCCAGCCTCTCGATGAACGAGCTCTACCTCGACCTTTCGAAGCTCGGCTTGCCCGCAGACCTTTTCGGCACCGGGATGGTGACCAGCCTCGGCATGCACGGCGTCGACGAGGCCTACGCGCCGCTGACACCCATCAGTCGCATCATGGTCGACTTGCTTCTGACGCGCATTCGTCCGCGCCCCTGGGTGGGGGAGGACGGTGAGCTCGGGGTTCGGCGCACGCTGAAGATCTGCGCCACCTTCGACCACCGGGTCGTCGACGGCATCCAAGCCGCCAGGCTCTGTCAGGAGATTTGCAGCCTGCTTGGCGATCCCGATTCGCTCCGCTGAAGCACAGCCGACAACGACCATTCTGGATTGCACCACTGAGAGGAACACCATGGCCGCCTTCGACTTCTTCATCACACTCGATGGCAACTGCCTCAACGGTTTCGAGGGCCTTTGCGGCGTTGCCCGCCTTCGCTGCGACCCCGACGCCGACCGCTGGGACAAGGAAGTCCACTTCTTCGAAGGGCTGGCCGGCGGCCACGCCACGCAGGTGAACCCTACGGGCACGCTGGCGTTCCTCGGCAACCTCTCCCAGACACTCCTCTTCTACGATCCGCGCACCCTGCGCGAAGTCCGCCGCCTCTCCACGCTGCGTTTCTGCGCGCCCGAGGTCCTCTACTCCAGCCAAACCCACGTGGTGTGGCTGTCCGAGAAGAGCTTCATCACGGTGCTTGGAGACTCGTTCTGGCGCTTCGACATGGACGACCTGGAGCACCCGGTCCACCTCGGCGCCCACCTGGTGAAGCTCCCCCACGCGCTCAAACGCTCGCCCTCGGGACGCTACATCGGTTACGGCTCCATGGACCACGACAACAAGGGCTACGCCTGTGAGATCGGCATCTTCGACCTCACCACCAACACCGCGCGCGTCGTGCAGCTCCCGGCCACCGTCTGGCATCTCGCGTCGCACCCCAGCAGGGACCTCTTCTACGGCCCCAGTCAGCGCGTCGCCCCACAGGGGCGCGAGTTCGGCGAGTACACGCTCGCCCACTTCAAGAACTACCTCTTCGAGGTCGACGCTGCAACGGCCACCGTGACGCGCCATGCCGCCATCGCCAAGGAGCTGCCCGCAGCGTTCACCTCCGACGTGGTGGTCACCTCCGATGACGTCTTTTACAACGCGTGCGCCGGCGGCACGATAGTGCGGGTCGATCTCGAGACCTTCAAGCGGGTGCAGTTCATCGACGAGCGCCCTGGCTTGCTCCGCTCGCTCCCCCATCTGCGCAGCGGCTGGTCGAACCTCGTAGAAAGCTTCAGCCGCGTCGACGTGCCGGGCAACTCGCATCTGCTCCTCAAGGCGCTGCGCGCCACCCGCTTCAGCCTCCTCGACGGCAGCCTCGGCCTGCAGGTGAGCCCCGACGGGCGCTTCATCCTCTCTGCCCACCGCGGCCTCAACGAGGTCATCGTCTATCGCCACCCGGAGATGAAGGTGCACAAGCGCATCCGCTTCCCCTCCATCCGCGGCTTCTTCCCCGAGCATATCGGGCTCCTCGACGATCCTCGCCTCGGCTTCCACCACACCACGCTCTCGACCGCGACCGTCGGCGCTTGATAGGAACAGCGACGCGCCGGGCTGGCGCGCGGTCGGTGCGGCAAAAAGTTGCGCCCAGCGTCGCGATGCGCGTATCTGCCATCATGGAAGCCAACAAGACCAAGACCGCATCCAGGTCTGAATTCAAAAGGACGAACAACCCGAAACCAGCAGCTAACAGGGCGCTAGCTGCTAGAACAGCGAAGCAGGCAGCCATACCGGCTGTGGGCAGTGCAAAGCGCACAAGGACTGCCGCCAAGCGACCGCCTGCCAGCCAGACCGCAGAGCTCCATGCTCGAGAGCGGGCTGAGCGCATCGCGCTAGCCGCCTACTTCCTCGCCGAGCAACGCGCCTTTGCACCAAATCACGAGCTCGACGACTGGCTTGCCGCGGAACGAAGCCTCTAGGGTTTCCTAATCCCACCTCGCCTTGAATCACGCGCGACAGCGACGCTAGCGTGTTTCGTCGTCGCTGCCATCCTGCGTGCCCGCATCCTGTGCCTGGGCCTGGCCGTCACCCAAAGCAGGAGAGACCACACCATCGAGGATCCACGTGCCCGTGTCTGGGTAGTACATGTAAACAGCCTTCTTGTCGCAACCGTTCACCGCAATTTGCGACGCCATGTCTCGAACGCCCTCGGTATCGAGCACGGTTAGCGTCAGCTCGTTCTGGGGACACGGGAAGTCGAACGCGGCGCGCTGCCGAACGGTCGTTTGTGCCCGGCTGTTGTGCTTACAGGCCGCCCCCGATGCCAAGACCACCGCAACGAGAATCAATCTTGTGCGCATCGGCTGGCTTATGCAGCCCATTCGAGAGCTGCGCCAGACATTTTTGCCCCGGGGATCAATTCCACCGGGTTTCCGTGCCTCACCCGGTGACATGGAACCGGCGGCGCGCTAGCCTTGCGGCGCGATGCGCTTGCCTTTCTTTCTGATGGTCGTTTTCTCGTTGACTCTGAGCTCATGCATTGAGTCGGTCGACATCCCAGTGCCTCCAGACATGCAGCCGCTGCTTGCGGCGTATCCGAATCCAACCGCCGACGTTGGGCCGGACATCATGGCCCGATGGGCCCAGCCGATCCTCGACACCAAGGAGACGATCGAAGAAGCGTCGCTGCCCGAACAGTTGCTCGACCTGGTCGAAGACCTTCAAACGGAGCTCGCCTCTCCGACAAACGAGGAGGGGGTCGTCGTGGTCAACGGAGCTCCGGTTTCCGAGCCCAACGGAGTCATTCGGATCAACCGCGTTTGCGCCGGATGGGACGACGACGCGGAAGCTCGAGATCCCGATGTCGACGGCACCATCGACCTCACCCTGACGCTGCACGGAGGCAGACTGGATCCCGTAGTCTGGGGCATCTTCCACAAGTGCCGATGGACGCGGATGGTGGGGAACCGTTCGGTAGAAGTCGAGTACGATGGCGAGATTCGGGCGCATTTCGGGAGCCGGTTCGGCACCGATACCAGAATTCGCGATCGGTTGATCACCTTCGCGGTGACTGGAAACGCCGCCGTGGGCGACACGACCTTTCCCATTCGCCAGAGCTTTCGGCTGGCCCTCGCTGGCGCCCTCGGCATTCTGGATGCGGGTCTGGACATTCTCGTCGAAACCGACGAGGGAGAGTACTTCGTCTTCTTCTTCCGCGCGGAGGACTTCGCCGCCGGAGTGCACGACGTGACCGGCCGCTATTTCTGCAGCCTCGAGGAGCGTAGATGCGAGAGTCTGTCGGGAAGCTTCTCCTGGTAGCCGCAACGTCCAGCCTGGCGGGGATCTGCGTCGGCCTCGCCGCGAGCTCGGCGCGCGCCTACCACACCTATGAGGAGCGCCTCATGGATGGCACCGCCTATAGCCTTCATCGCCGTGAAGCGCGCCTCGGGCTGATGCAGCTCAGCTACGGAATTCTCGATCAGCTGCAGGTCACCACCTATACCCTTCCGTGGATCCTGGGTCCGATTTTCGAGGCTGTCGTACCCAACGTCGAGCTGAAGTCGAGCTTCTACGACAAGCGAAAGCTCGCGCTGAGCACCTCGGTCGGGCTTCTCACGGGCACGATCTCGCAGACTGACGACACCAAGATCCGGTATTTCGTCGTTCCAGTCGGAGTCACCGCATCGGTCCGGCTCAACTCGGACATCAGCGTCCATACCGGCGGTATTTTTACCGCGACGGACTTCTCCGGCGGCGCCCAGGCGGGAGGCACTGACATCGAAGGGGCGGCCGTCGTGAACCTCCTGCAGCTCTCCGGAACCTTCGAGTGGCGCGTGACTCGCGTGACCGCTTTCACCCTCACCGCTCGATGGATTCCGTACGTGAGCGACAGCGTCCTCCAGGGAACCGTCGATATCGACGAGAACACCGGTGGCACCATCGAAGCACAGATCGACACGGACGCCCTAAGGAACGCCTGGGCGATCATTCCCGGCGTCGTCTTCTCGGGGGCGCGTGCCAACTTCAGACTCGGTGTCGGCTATGGGAACTTGTTCCTGCCAGGCATCGGTTTGGTGGTTCCGGGACTTCGCCCGCGCTCGGGAAACCCCACCCCGGTGCTCGATTTCGACGTCTTCGTGCGGTTCTAGGGCGGCTCTATCTGGTCGTTGACCTGACGTCGACGCGAGGTGGCGCAACGGGCCGCCCCCCATGGACTCAGGGCTCGTCGAGCTGATCGAGCAGTCGCTGCCGGACCTCGGGGTGCGGTGCGCCGACCGGACGCGCACGTCGCTCGGGATCTCAAGGCTTTCGAGGACAACGCGGCCCTTGAGCACGATGGGGAGGTCACTAGGACTTCCGGTCAAGATGGCCACGACGGGGCTATCGTTCTTGCTCAGTTTGGTGCTCGTCACGCAGCCTCCGGGGACAGCAGCTTCTAGCGCAAAGCAGCCAGGCGTCACCCATCCACCGCGGCAAGAAGATCATTGCGGTATTCAGGACGTTGTGTATTCATCCACAGCCATGTCGAGACGAGTGGTTCATCTCGGTCGCAGTGTCGTCAGACCGTCACCGTTGGCCTTTCTTCTGCTCCTGCTTCTGCCGCAGCAAGCTTCTGCCGATGAGCCAGCCGCAGAGACGCTCGCTC
>JBAVOF010000372.1:0-20291 GCA_049691835.1 Polyangiales bacterium | reverse complement strand
GCCTTCAAGCACGCACTGCGCGAGGCTGTCCACATCATGAATCGCTAAGGGGTGCCGTGCTGTTTTGCCGCCTCGGAATCGTCGACTACGCCGAAGCACATCGTCTTCAGAAAGAGCTACAGGCCAGACGGATCGCCGGCACGATCGACGACACGGTCTTGCTCCTGGAGCACCCGCCGGTCTTGACGCTCGGACGATCCGCGACCGAGGAGCACATCCTCGTGTCGCGCGAACTGCTCGCAGCCCGTGGGATCTCGGTGCACGAAGTAGGGCGCGGGGGCGATGTGACCTATCATGGGCCTGGCCAACTCGTCGCGTATCCAATCATAGACCTCAAGCCCGATCGGCGCGACGTGCGCAGGTACATGTGGTCGCTCGAAGAGACGATGATTCGCACCTGCGCTGACTTCGGTTTGTCAGCGAATCGCGTCGAGGGCTGGAACGGCGCGTGGATCGGGGACCGAAAAATTGGCGCTGTGGGTGTGCGGATCAGTCGCTGGGTGACGATGCATGGACTCGCGCTCAACGTGGCGAGTGACCTGACGCAATTCGAGCTCATCGTGCCCTGCGGCATTCGAGACAAGGCGGTGACCTCGATCTCGGCCGAGCGAGGCGCTGCGGTGGCAGTTGCCGACGTCATCGAGCCGCTCGCGCGGCACTTCGCGGAGCAGTACGGTGCCGAGGTCGACTGGCAGGAGAGCCTACCCGGTCAAATGGGCGAAGACAGCCTGAGTCGACTTGAAACTGACGCTAGGAGCGGCGGAGGAAGTACTTGATCGCGCTCTGACCCATCGCGGTTGTCCCGGCCCCGGCTACCCCCGCGGAGACGACGTTGCCGGCGCCGGGCACCAGCTTTGCGATCGTTTGGGCTGAGAACCGAAGGCCCATCCCCAGGGCCCCGACGAAACCCAGACTGCCGAGCCATTCGGCGACGGTCTTCTTACCCCAGCTGCGGCCACTTAGATACGCCAACGAGCTCACCATCATGGCCTGAAGTGGACCCAGCAGCACCATGTCGGAAAACGGAATCGGCGTCAGGCCCACCGTCACCGAGACCGCCGTGCATGCTTGCACGATTTCATTACCGATTCGAACGCGACTTTCATGTGCGCGGGTCAGCGCGCGAGCCGCCTCGAGCCTCGCTTCTTCGGGCAAAGCGAGGATCATGGCCTCTGAGAGCGCACCGAGCCCATAACCACTGATCGCCGAGACCGCGCGGACTCGATCGGCGCTCAGACCGGCATCATGAAGCTTCGCCTCGAGGGCGTTGCGTGCGGCCTCGACATCGGTATCACCTCGTCCGATCAAGTCTGCATGAGTCAAGAGTGGAAAGACGCGCAAGGGCTCGCTTCCGGAAGGAACGTCGGGCAGCAGGCTCTTGGCGCGCTCGACTATCCGTCTCACGTCCCCAGCGTTGTTCGGCTCGAACGTGAGGAACACGAGATCGGGCATGTGCCGTTCGAGCGCAGCCTTCCACTGCGCCCGTGCGGCCGCGTCGTCGAGGTCGAGCTCGAGCCAATGAACTTTCGCTCCCTCGTGCTCCAGGTGAACCCACTGCCCGTGCTCAGCATTCAAGGGGTCTCGGGTCGACTGTCGTTCGATCAGCGCTCGCAGGAGCGTCGACCTCCCACTGCCGCCAAGCCCCAACGCGGCGATACGAGGGGCGCGTCGCTGGTAGAGCAACGAACGAAGTCCGCTCAGATCGTTTTTGATGTTGGACACCAACGGGACCCGATCGAGCACCCTGACGAGCTGGTCCAAGGCCACCTCTTTCCCGCGATCGCTCATCGGTGAATTCATTCGCCCTACGGTCTAGGCGCGCAAGCCGAGTCGTGTTAACGTCGCCGCCGAGCAACGGATGGGGGCGAACTGGCTCAGCGAAATGGAGGACGTCGGCGGCGCACTCGTGCCGGCGGCGCGTGTTTTCCTGAGCTCCCAGGACCCTCCGCTACCAGGAGTCGGGGTACAGGGCATCCGCTGGTTGGCCGCGCAGCTCGAGGAGTTCGTCGATCGCGAGACCAATGACGATGACGATGATCGCTTCGTCGAAGGCGCAGGGGCACTGCTCGGTCTCTTGTTGATCGAACACCTGGGAGGCCGAAGCCGCGAACGTGATGGATGCCATCGCGTGCAGCTAGGGCGTTTCGGTTGGTTCGATCCGTTCGGCGCAATTCAAGACGTCCTCGATGCCGACGATCCCCGGGGCTGTCTCTCCGAGTGTCTTTCGATGGCGGAGCGAGAGGCCGCCGGCAACGGTCCCATCTCCCGGGTCGTGCGCATCTTTGCCGACGCCCTCCGCCGGTCACGTCCCGATCTCGACATCGAGTCGCAATTCGAGCTCACGGTGGGGCTCAACAACGGCGCGAGCGTGGACCTGTCCCGCTTGGAGCGCGCCGCACGAAATGAGAACGACCTCGACGCCGCAGACGCCGCCCGACGCATCATCACCATGCTGCCGGACTCGATGGCACATGAAGAAATCGCGTGGAGCGAAGCCGCACCGCGACTCCTTCCACGGCTCGTGTCCGAGCGGTTCCTGCAGTCGCTTCCAAGTGAGCCATCCCTGTACGCCGACGATGTTGGCGGCGACGTCCGTCTCGCCCTGCAGCTCAGCTACGGCACACGCGCGCGATACGTGCGTCGGGCCGAGGTCGACGCTTGGTCGCCCGCGTGCGCTGCGGCCCGACAACAGGCGATCGAGAACCTGGTCACCAAATCAGACGCACTTCGTCTCGAACGCATCACGGATGCGATAATGCGTATCGGACGAGGTGATGGCTTGGATGGCGCGCGCCTGTTGCTTCCTGACTTGGCCGCGCGGATGGCGTGCGTCGAGACCAACACTTGGTTGGCCGCCGCGCCTCACCGCGACGTGCTGCTCTTGGCATCCACCGATGCGGCGCAGGAGCTGTCCCGACGCGCCGAAGACGCCGCGCGAAGGGCACCGCACCCGATTTCGTCATCGCTCTTCGTGCTCACGCCGCAGGGTCCCCGCCCTTTTCACGGTTAGAACTTGCTGGGATCGAGCGGCAGCGCACCTAGGTCGAGCGGGGTGTCGGCGGCAACCTCGGCGAACCTGGCAAGCTCATCGGCAAGCAGCAACGAAACGGGCGGAGCCTTGCCCCTCGGGCTCGTCTCCGAGCGATGCTGCTGAACAGCCAATGCGACCAAGTCCCAACCAGTGGACCAATGGTTGCGCTGAATCAGTTGCCGCAGTTGCGAAGCAAGCAGCGCGGCATCGTTGAGTCGAGAGTCTGCGTCCTTGGTGACGAGCCTGCGAACAATCGCGTCAGCTTGTTCACCTTCGGGAATCGATCCTGCGAGGGCAGGCACCTCGCACTCGGCAATCCGGCGTATCGTATGGGCGTCGTTGCCTGCTGCGAACAGGGCGCGGCCGGCCAGCATTTCCCAGAAGACTACCCCGAGTGCAAACAGATCGGCTCGATGATCGCTGCCCTTCCCGCGCACGATCTCGGGTGAGAGATAAGCGATCTTGCCGCCTATCATGTCCTCTGCGCGGACGTGCTCGTGCACCGTGGCATCCGCCAAGCCGAAGTCGGCAAGCTTGACCTCCCCACGAACGCCGAGGAGCACGTTCTGAGGCGAAACGTCCCGATGCACGATTCCCAGACCGCGGCCTGAAGCGTCGCGCGCGCGATGGGCGTACGCCAGGGCCTTGGCGACCTCCTGCGTGATGAAGGCCGCCAGTGGCAACCCCATCGAGCGGCCGTCGGCCTGCGAATTCCGGGTGAGCGATCGGAGCGAGACCCCGTCTACCAGCTCCATGACCATGATGTAGGTCCCGTCGATGTCGCGGGCGTCGTACACGCGCACGATGTTGGGATGCCGCAACAGCATGCCGAGACGAGCCTCGTCGAGGAACATCGCACGAAACATCGGGTCGCCGATCGATGGAATGACGCGCTTGATGGCGACCGGGTACGACTCTCCGTCGTCGAAAACAGCATTGGCACGCCACACTTCCGCCATGCCGCCTACCGCAATTCGCTTGGTCGCGTCGTACCGCGTAGGTGCTCGCCGCAGCCGAGTCGACAGATTGGGTTGCGGCTTCGAGGCCATGATGCGAGCGTGGCAAACAGACCAAAGCTCGTCAAACCACAGCCCTGGTCCAGTGAAGCTCCATGCAAGAACATCCCTACGCGCCATTGCTCCAACAAGTGCAAAAACCGGCCCAGTATCTCGGCGGCGAGCAGGGAGAGACGCGCAAGCCTTGGGACGGCGCTGCGTGCCGTATTTGCCTTGCATTCCCCGACCTCTACGAGATTGGAATGAGCCATCTCGGATACAAGATTCTCTATGACATCGTGAATCGACGTCAGGAGTTTCTCGCCGAACGGGCGTACGCCGTCTGGAACGACATGGAACGGCTTCTACGCTCACACGGGCAGGCCCTGTGCTCCCTCGAGAGCGCGAGACCGCTGCACGCGTTCGACATCGTTGGGTTCTCTCTCCAGTACGAATTGACCTACACCAACGTCTTGCAGATTCTGGATCTCGGCAAGATTCCGCTGCGCGCCGACGAGCGAACGGATGACGATCCCTTGGTCATCGCCGGGGGTCCAACCGCCACGCACGCAGAGCCGATGGCCCCATTCATCGATGCCTTTCTGATCGGGGACGGCGAGGCGAAGGTACCGGAGCTCATGCAGGCATGGTCGGAAATGAAGTGCCGCAAGACTCCGCGCTCGGAACGACTGCTGCGCATCGCCAAACTCGGCGGATTTTACGTGCCATCGCTCTACAAGAGTGTGCCGACCGAAGAGACGAGGATGCATGTGGTCGAGCCGGAGCATCCTGACGCACCCTTCCCCGTGCACCGTTCGATCGTCGAAGACTTGAACGAGTATCCGTTCCCGGTCGATGGTCCGATCGCCAACTGTCAGACGGTCTTCGATCGCGCGTCGATCGAGGTCGCTCGCGGCTGCACCGAAGGTTGTCGCTTTTGCCAGGCGGGGATGATCTATCGGCCCGTCCGGGAGCGAAAGCCTAGGGCGATTATCGACGCGATGCTACGGTCCGTGTCAGAGGCGGGATACGACGAGGCGTCGTTGACCTCGCTCTCGACCGCGGACTACAGCGCGATCGCGCCCCTAGTCCACGAGTCCATCGAGGCGCTTGGACCGCATCGCGTCTCACTCAGCGTCTCATCGCTTCGCGCCTATGGGCTCAGCGAGGACGTTTTGGACGACATGAAGCGACAGCGAGCCGGCGGACTGACCTTCGCGCCCGAGGCTGGCAGTCAACGCATGCGTGACGTCGTGAACAAGAACGTCACGGATGCCCAACTGATGGAGACTGCGGAACGCGTGTTCTCACGCGGTTGGAGCAAGATGAAGCTCTACTTCATGATCGGGCTGCCTACCGAAGATGACGACGACGTCCGAGCCATCGTGCGGACAGGCTCCCGCGCCCTGCATGTCGCGCACAGAGTCCAGGGTAACAAACGGGCTCGAGTGACGGTTAGCGTCTCGACGCACGTTCCGAAGCCACACACCCCTTTTCAGTGGTGCGCGATGGACTCACACGACGAGATCCGACGCAAACAATCGCTGCTCCGTAACGAGGCCGCGGCAAGCCGCGTTCAGCTCAAGATGCACAGCTCCTCTGGGTCGTGGCTCGAAGGAATGTTAGCCCGCGGCGACCGTCGCTTGGGGCAAGCAATTCACGGGGCGTACCGGCGTGGCGCACGGTTCGACTCCTGGGACGAGCAACTCGACATCGCTGCCTGGAAGGCTGCGATCGAGGAAGCGCGGATCGATCCATCCTGGTTCCTGGGCACGATTCCGGTGCCGGCGCGGCTTCCATGGTCGCACATCGACGTGGGGCTGGAGCCGGGGTTCCTCGCGCGCGAGTATCGCAAGTCGCTTCGCAATCGCTTGAGCCCTCCTTGTGGCAAGACCGTCGGAAGCTTCATTCACCACACGAACGTGAAGGAGGCGGAAGCGAACAAGCGCAGGCTGGTTTGCTACGATTGCGGCATCGCGTGCGACCTCACGCGAATGAAGGAAGAGCGCATCGAGTTTCTCGAGAGTATGAACGCGTTCGAGCCGCGCGCGCCTACACCGCCATCCGAGGAGGTGGTCGAGGCCACCGCGGTCGACCGACGGCCGTTGCGCGGCGTCGACCAAGGTCCGGCGATGCGCGTCCGTATCGGTTACAGAAAGCTGGGCCGAGTGGTCTACACCTCTCACCTCGATCTGGTGCGGGCATTTCCACGGATGCTTCGGCGCCTGGGGCTTCCCCTGTACTACAGCGAAGGGTTTCGTCCGCTCCCTCGGCTCACCTTCGGCCCTGCGTTGCCGGTGGGCACGGCAAGCCTGTGTGAGCACGTGGACGTCAGGCTTCGGGCGGCGGGCTCGCCGAACCTCGACCAGCTTTGCGCCCGCCTCAACGAGGCAGCGATCGATGGTATCGAGTTCTTCGGACACCAAGTCCTTGGGCCCCACGACCCCGCCCTCAACCGCGTGATCGACGAGATCGATTACGTCGCGGCACTTTCGAGACAGGAGCTCTTGACGCTGGGAGTCGCAAACGACGAGACCCTCCGGGCACTCTTGGCGAGGCGGCCTGCCGAATGCCACATCGACCGGGACGTTCAGGGTGTGAAGAAGCGCGTCGACGTCGGCGCTGGCCTGCTCGCGCTCCGCGTTGGACACGGCGAAGACGCCATCGAGGCTGCTGGTTTCGCCGGAGATCTACTTCCGGTCACAATCACCCTTCGCCATGGCGGGAAAACGACCCCCCGGCCCGGGGAAGTGCTTCGTGCGCTCACGGGCATCGACGAGCTGACGCCGCGTGTCGTGCGGTCCGGACTGTTTGCAAATCGTCGAACCGGGCGCGTCGTTCCGTTGCAATTGGGCGCCCTTCGGGACAAACCCCAGGTTCAGGCCGCAGAATGACCGACCGTTTCGACATCGTCCGCAGCTTGGTACGCGCTGCAGCTGACCGGGCGGTCGACCGCATCACGAAAACCAAAGCCGCCGCGGCGACCAAGCAGCTAGTCGAACGGCTCTTGCAACAGCGATGGAGGCTCGATGACGAAACGCTCACGGCGGCTGCCGCCCATGCCGATGGGGTCGATTCCGCGATGGTGGCGTGTCGTTCGGGACGTATTTTCGTCGACGCATCCATGACCGACGGGAAGGAGGTTCAGTTCACCCTGACGCCTCGCCCTGTTCGATTCGCGCCTCGCGGCGCAAAGGAAATCTCGTTCGACGTCGAGCCACCGGACGCCCATGACAGCTCTGTCGTCGGTGCCCTCGCAGGATGCATCGCCAAAGCCACGTGGCCGATGATCGCTTCGGCAAGGTCGGCGGACTTCGGCGGCGCCATCGTCGAACGCGAGACGCCTGGCCGATTGAGGATAGACCTTCGGAGCGTACCTGCGGTCCGACAGTTCGCATCCACTCAAACAGCTGCAATGATCTTCGACGTGATGGAGCTAGAGTCGATCCGGGTCGAGCCTGGAGCCCTCGCCCTGAAGCTGAAGCTGCCACAGTTGGCGCCCTGACCTGGTTCCGTCGTCGAGCGGGCGGGTGGTGTCTCAGTGGCCGACGATCTCTTCTTTCCAGCGCCGTGACAGTGCCACTTCCGCTTTGTAATGATCGATGGACAGCAGCTTCTCGTCTTCGGTCCAGCCGATGAGCTCAGCCATCCGAGCCGCAACTTTCTCGACCGCACCCAGGCCTTGATCGTAGTCCCGAAAGAAGATCTGCGTGCGGCGAACCATGAGGTCTGTGACGCTCGCAGCTAGCTCTTCCCGAACCGCGAAATCGACTTGGGCCATGATTTCCAGCCGTCCTGGGACGATCGGGTCCATCAACGAGGGATCGCCCACGCAGAGCTTGGCCAGCTCCAGGGCGCGCATCCCGTAGGTATCCACCAAGTGGAGCCTGATCTCTTCCGAAAGATCGCAATCGCAGACCTTGGCGAGCTCGGCCGCAACCTTGTTGTGGTCGTCGTCGTCGGGCCAACCCACGGCACCCGGTAGGGGAAACTTGAAGGTTTGGCCCGAATGGACGTCCTCGGGAAGCTTGTCCGAGAGCTTCAGCAGATTGACGGCGACGTCGACGCATTCCTTGGCCATCTTTCGATACGTCGTGAGCTTTCCGCCGGCGATGGTGATCAGACCGTCCTCTCCGATCAAAATCTGGTGCTCTCGGCTGACCTGGGATTCCGACATCTCACCGACATCCGACTCCGGAGCGATCAGAGGACGGAGCCCGGCCCAGGTCGAGATCACGTCGTCACGGCTGATCTGATGCTGGGGAAAATGTTGATTGGAAGCGTCGATGAGGTAGTCGACGTCTGCAAGCGTCGCGGCTTCGTGACCGGGCGAGCCGTCGTAATCGGTGTCGGTCGTGCCCACGTACGTTCGCTCGCCCCAAGGCAGCGCGAAGAGCACGCGATCGTCGGTTGGATGGAAGAGCACTACCGCATGCTGGACCGGGAGCTTCTCGTGCTCGACGACGATGTGGATGCCCTTGGTCAGCCGCAGCAATTTGCCGGTTCGCGGGCCGCTCATCGACAAGACCTCGTCGGTCCAAGGCCCCGTGGCATTGATCACGGTGTGGGCCTTGACTTCACGCAAGCTCCCATCCCGAGCGTTCTTGACCACGACGCCCGAAACACGCCCACGATCATCTTTGGTCATCGCGTCTACGCGTGCCCAGTTCACCGCCACGGCACCATGTTGAATCGCATCGAGCATGGTTTCGAGTGTCAGGCGAGCATCATCCGTCGAGCAGTCGTAGTATAGTGACGCCCCTTGCAGCCCTTCTTGCTTGAGGATGGGCTCTTCCTTCGCAACCTCGCTGGGTTTGAGTGTACGGTGCCGTTTGGGTGATCGAAACAACGCCAGGCCGTCGTAAAGCCACATGCCGGCACTGATCAGCCTGAGGTTCTTCCGGGAGCCTTTGTAGACCGGAAACAAGAACGCGAGTGGATTGACCAGGTGCGGCGCCAGGTCGAGCACGATGCGACGCTCGTTGACGGATTCGAATACGAGGCTGAACTCGTACTTTTCGAGGTAGCGCAGGCCGCCGTGGATGAGCTTGCTGGAGCGCGAGCTCGTGCCGTAGGCGATGTCGTTCTGCTCGAAGAGCGCGACGGACAGCCCGCGGCGTGCCGCGTCCCGCGCGATACCGGCCCCGGTAATCCCTCCACCGATGACCGCGACGTCGACCTCTTGGGGGATCTGTCCCCACATCTCTTCACGAGTAGGCATTAGGACTCTCCTAGGATTTGCTGTTCTTCGAGGTAGCTGATCACGCGAGCGGCCGCAGCGTCAACCGTCAGGTTGGCCGTCCGCAGATGAATCTCGGGCGCCTCTGGCGCCTCATAGGGCGCATCGAGGCCCGTGAAGTTCGAAATTTCGCCTGCCCTCGCCTTCTTGTAAAGTCCCTTGGGGTCGCGGGCCTCGCAAATCTCAAGCGGAGTGTCTACGAAGACTTCGACGAACTCGCCCGGACCCATCAGAGCCCGGACTCGGTCGCGGTCGTTGCGGTAGGGCGAGATGAATGCCGACAGGACGAGGGCGCCTGCGTCCGCGAACAATCGCGCGACTTCGCCGATCCGCCGGATGTTCTCCACCCGGTCCGCGGGTGAAAAACCCAGGTCACTGTTGAGCCCGTGGCGAATGTTGTCGCCGTCCAGGACGTATGCGAACGCACCTCGCTCCACCAGCAAGCGCTCGACCCGGTGCCCAATGGTGCTCTTGCCCGACCCGGATAGGCCAGTGAACCAAAGCACGGCGCCACCGTGTCCGTAGGCAGTTGTCCGCGCCTGGCGATCGACTTCGCCCATGTGCCAGGTCAGGTTGTCTGCCTTAGGGCCGTCCATTGCGGTGAACATAGCCTCGCTCCTCAGGCCGGCAAGCTAGCGCGCAAGCTCCTCCGCCAAGGCCTTAATCGTCAACGGAGAGCAGCCTTCGGCCTTGTTGTTGACGATGACGTAGCACTCCATGTCGCGATCGAGTGCCGCGCGTACGAGGCGCACTAGTTCCCGTCGCATCGCGGGCTGAGGCGCAGCAAGCCGGTCGAACGGAGCGTACTGTTCCTTGAGGTCCGCGTAGCGCGTGCCAGGAGGCAAGAGCAATCGGACGACCAACAAAGGCCCTTCGAGCAGACCCTCGACCCGCATCTGCTCTGATAGGCTCGGCATTCGTGACCAATAGTTGAAAACATGGGCGGCACCGTGCTCGCGGAGTATTCGTGCGTACTCGGTGGTCAGCAGCTTTCGGTCGCGCAGCTCGACTGCGAAGGGAAAGTCACCTGGCGCGGTCTCGAGGAATCGGCTGAGTTTGTCGAAGAACCACTTGGGATCGAGGGGTGACGGCGCTGGCGCGATCTCGACGACCCACGGGCCCATGTGCTGGCCGAACGTCTCGCGCACCGGTTCATGCACCGCGCGCGCAAACACCTCGGCGTCCAGGAAATCCCGGTTCTCCTGGCCGGCGTTGCCCCCGTAGCGTGGATGCTTCGGGTAACCAGGCATCGTCACGCCTTGCCAGACTTTCATTGCGGCCCGGAAGCCCTCGGGCAGCTGTCGCGCATAGTTCGCGAGGTCTTCTGCGGGCACCGGCGTGTAGTAGCCGCGATCGATGCCCACCGTTCTCATCAAGGGGTGTTGTGCGTACTCCGCAAGCGAGTCCCTGAGAAAAGCGCGCTGGTTGGGGTAGCGGCGATGGTAGACGAGCCCGGCCCAGCCCGGAAACGTCCAACTCGACGTGCCGAATCGAAGCTTTGCGGGAAGCCGGTCACGAATCGCTTCGAGCTCGTGTTGCGGACTTTCATCCGCGCCTCCCGCGCCGTCGTCGTCACGATCGAAGAGCCCCAACTGTGGCTCCTCGTCTCCGAAGAGAGACCCCTTTGGACTGCGTCGCGGGCTCATTGCGCGCCGTTGCGCCGAATCGCGACGTTGTGCTCGCGTAGCGTCTTGCTGAATTCGTGGCGCCCGGTGCCCCGCGCGACGAAGTAGTAGTAGTCGTGCTTTGCGGGGTCGATTACCGCGACGATGGAAGCCCGACCGGGGTTGCTGATCGGGCCCGGCGGAAGGCCCGAATGCCGATAGGTGTTGTAGGGATTGTCGGCGTCGTCCAACATGGCCCGCGTGATACGGCCGTCGTAGCCGGTACACGAACGCGCGGCTTCTGGCACGGCAATGCAGCCGTATTGGACCGTAGGGTCGGCCTGCAACCTGCGCCGCGGTAGAAAGCGTCTCGAAGTCAGCCGGTTCCAAAACACTCCTGCGATCATCGGGCGTTCGGCGGGCACGGCTGCTTCTTTCTCGACGATTGATGCCAGGGTGACGATGTCATGCGTCGTCCAGCTCTTCAGTGCCCGCAGTTGCTGGGCGTACTCCGTTTGAATCTCTTCGTACTTGCGAGTCCAGTTGGCCAGCATTCGCTCGGCGACGCGCCTGGGCTTGGTCTCGTCGTCGAATTCGTAGGTGTCTGGAAACAGGTAACCCTCCGCATCGTTGGCCTCGACACCATAGCTGGCGAGCAGGGACGCGTCTTCCGTCGCGGCGAGGAAGTCCTTCGCTGAACACACCCCGTACTCTTCGAGTCGTGCAGCAATCTCGAATCGAGAGTAACCTTCTGGAATCAACACGCGAATCTGAATTCGGCCCAGTCGCGTCGTCGCATGACGGGCGGCTGCCTCGGGCGTCATCGGTACGCGAAATCGAACCTTCCCCTGTCGGAGGCTCCGGTCGAGTCCGCGCATGCGCATGTAGAGAGCCCAGACCCTGCCGTCTTTGATGACGCCCTGGTCCTGCAGCTCGGTGGCAAGCTGCCTCAGGGTCATTCCCTCGGAGACTTCGACGATGACCTCGCGTGCCTCGGTTTGCGGTCCTTCGCTGTCTGGATAGATGACGAACAACCAGCCCAGGGCGCCTAGAAGCCCAAGCACCGAAAGTAGTGTCGCGAAGCTCAGACCTCTGGCGACGGTTTTCCCAACATCGCTCTCGCGCTCTATCGGCTGTTTGGGTCCTGCCACCTGCCACCCTTCTTGGCGTCTAGATACCCCTGTAGCAAGATTGTGGCTGCGGATTGGTCCACGACGGCTCGCTGCTTGGCCCCTCGGCGGCCCATCTCTCGCAATGATCGCTCCGCCGCCACCGTGGTCAAGCGCTCGTCCCAGTAGGCGATCTCGACTTCGAGCACCTGCCCCAGCACCGCGCCGAAGGCCTTCGCGCGTCGGGCTGCCTCCCCTTCGCTCCCGTCGAGTCGGAGCGGCAATCCGACGACCACTAGGGAGATCTCGTCGTCGCCTAGCGCCGTGCGCACCCGCCGCGCCGCCTCGAGCGCTCCGCCGCGGGCCAGGACCGTCTCCCTGGGGAAAGCGATCGACCCATCATCATCGGAGATCGCAATGCCGATTCGCGCCTCGCCCGGATCGATACCGACGATTCGGCTCATCTCAGCCACCGACCGCAGGCTGGGCGCCGACCTCCGGCGGGGACGATGGGCGCTCCGATGCAAGACGCTGACTCAAGAGCGGCAGGACATAGGGAAATCCGACCTTGAACGGATCGAGGTCGGGCGCGATCTGCCCCGCCAACCAAAACATCATGACGGACGCGCGCTCCACGTAGAACCAGCCGTCGGGGTAGTGCACTGAGCGCATCAGGTTCCGAAGCTCGCTGCGCGCGACCTCCGGATCAGCCAGCGCCTCGAGCTCCTTTGCGTTCGCGCTCATCAGCGCACCGGGCGTTCGGGCTTCGAGCTTGAGAAGCTTTTTGAAGTATGTCTTTGCCGTCCGCTCGAGGAGCGCGCGATCGCCGCCCTCGGCCACGAAGCCTATGGCCTCGATTCCCTGGAGCGCGAGCGTGTCGTTTTGCTCGAAGAAACCGCGGAGCACATCGACCATCCCGAACACCGTCTTCTGGTCGACCTCGCTGATCGCGCCGAAATCGAGCACCACCAGCTTGGCATCGTCGGAGCCTTCGACGGGTTGAACGAGAAAGTTACCGGGGTGTGGATCCGCGTGGAAGAACCGGTCGACGAACACCTGCTTGTAGAAGCTCTTCACCAGACGCTCGGCCAGCTTGTGAAGATCGACCCCTCGTGCACGTATTTCGTCGAAGCGGGTGATCTTGATGCCTTCCATGAACGTCATCGTCAACACGTCTCGAGTCGTCACTTCGTCGATGACCTCTGGAAACAGAATGTGATCGTCGCCGGCGAAGTTCGCGGCCATCCGACGCATGCAGTCGGCCTCGTGCAAGTAGTCGGTTTCGCGCCGCAGGAGGTCGAGCAGCGACGCGTGAACCGCCTCGATGTTTTGAACCGGCACGAACCACTTGTAGACGCTGACCATGACTTTGATGACGCGCATGTCGATGCGAACCACGTCCCGAATTCCCGGATACAAAACCTTGACCGCAACCTTGCGCCCATCGTCCATGTACGCGACGTGCACCTGACCCAGCGAGGCGGCGGCAACCGGCTCACGGTCGATGCTACGAAAGAACGCTTCGGGGCGCGCCCCCAGGCTGTCGACGAAGGCTTGCTCGATCTCGTCGATGGGGTGCGGGGGGACGGCGTCTTGCAAGGTCTCGAGGCGCTTGATGTACACCGGAGGAAGGAATCCGCCCATGATGGACAGGACTTGCCCGAGCTTGATGTAGACACCGCGCAAACGGAGCATCCCCGCGAGCAACCGCTTGGAGTTGTTTTCGTCGACCCGCGCCTGGCGGCGCGTTAGCCATTCGGGCAGCACGGGCTCTTGCCTCTGAGTGGCAGCATCCGTGTGCCAGAGGCGAAAGATTCTCGCCAGGCCCAATTGCACCATGTAGCTGGCGAAAATGACCCCAAAGATCATCTGGGCACGGACGAGGCGGACGAATAAACTCATGCGGTTGGACCGTTGGGGACAATAGCAGCGATCGGGAAACGTCCCAGCGCTTTAGGGTACGGCACAAAGGGTATAAGGTTGGAGCGTCGTGCCGGGGAGCTCAAGCCGCAAACTTCGAAACAAGCTCAATCATGCGCTCCGTAAAGAGCGTCTCGGGGAGGCCCTCCTTCACTACACGACGCTGGAGCGGGTCGAGCCAAACGAGCCACGCTGGCCCCACCGCAAGGGCGATTTGCTCAAGCGTCTAGGACGACGAGAAGAGGCAGTCGAGGCCTATGAACGCGCCGTCGATCTCTATGCACGGCTGGGGTTCGTGGCCCGAGCGGCAGCGATGGCCAAAGTGGTCATGGGAATCGCGCCTGAGCGCGTCGACGTGCTCGATCGGGTGAGGCCAGATACCGCCAGAGAGCTCTATCGTTCTGGAAGGTCCATCGGCGTTCGCGCCGAGCCTGACCGCGAGGCAGGCGAGCCACTGCCACTGACCAGACGCCTTTCGGTGGACGCGCTGCCGCTCCTCACCGACGCATCGGCGACCAACGATCTCCTGCGATTCACCAGACCACCCACGGGCAGATCCCGGCCGCTCGACCTCGACATCTCGGATGCTGAGCTGCGAGATCGACCGCTGGCTCCCGACGGCCGCAGTGAGCGCCCCACCGCGGAGCAACTCGCGCAGCTTCCTTCGATGCCGCTGTTTGCGGAGGTTCCACGTTCGGTGCTGGCTAGGATGGTCCGGGAGTCGCGCTTGATCGATCTCGAACCAGGTGAGCGCCTGATCGACAGAGGCACGACAGCGGACGCACTCTTCGTGCTGGTCGAGGGAAGCGTCCAGCTCATCCGGCCCAATGACGAGGATGCGATCGTGTTGTCCGAAGGCGATGTCGTCGGCATCTCGTGTCTGCTCGATCAAGTGAATTACGAAGGAGACGTCACTGCGCGGACGAAAGTTCGCGCATTGCGCATCAGCAAGCTGTTGCTCGACCGTCTAGTCGCCGACCACCCCGTGCTCGACGACATTTTGCTCGGAGTGTTGGGACGCCGTTTGGTCGCCACCCTGGTACGGACCTCCCCGATGTTCTCGAGCTTCAGCAACGGAGCGCGTTCGACGCTCGCGAGCATGTTCGAGGTGCGACGTGCCGACAAGGGGACTTTGATCTTGGAAGCGGGGAAGCGAGCCGACGGTCTCTACATCCCAATGATCGGCGCCCTGACCGCCATCGGAGCGAGCGGCGAGGAGCTCGGTACCCTGAAGCTAGGGCGCGCGCTCGGTCAGCATTCGATGCTGACTCGGACCCCCTCGCCACTCACGGTCAAGGCCGTGTCGGATATTCTCTTGCTGCGCTTGTCCGCTCGACGCTTCAACGAGCTGGTCTCCGCGTACCCGGACATGGTTGCGCACTTGGACGAGCTAGCGAAACGTCCGAGCTCACCGGCCTTCTCGCTCTTGCCGGCACCACTCCAAAAGAAGGGCGCTTGAGAGCCAACGCGGGCGAGGTGCACCCCTTGACGAACCTTCTATAATGAGTTTCTGATGACCTATAGCGCGTCATTTCGTTGCGTTGCGGGCTGTGCTGGAACGTATCCTCTCAGCCAGGTGATCTACGCCTGTCCTGAATGCGGGGAGCTCCTCGAAGTTCAACACGACATGGATGCGTTGAGGGATCGAAGCGGCTCTGCTTGGATCAAGCTGTTCGACCAACGTTGGATGACGCGCGATTGGCCCTACGGCAGCGGCGTTTGGGGCAAGAAAGAATGGGTGCAACCCAACCTTCGCGAGGAGAACGTCGTTTCCACGGCCGAGGGTGGCACCAACCTCTTTTGGGCCGAACGCTACGGCAAAACTCTCGGGCTCGACGAAGTCTGGATCAAGAACTGCGGCAACAGCCACACGGGGTCCTTCAAGGACCTCGGGATGACCGTCCTCGTGAGCACGGTCAAGCAAATGATCGAGGACGGGACACCGATCCGGGCCATCGCCTGCGCGTCCACTGGCGACACCTCGGCTGCGCTCGCTGCGTACTGTGCGTCCGCGGGAATTCCGTCGGTGGTATTGCTACCCAAGGGCAAGGTGACGACCGCACAGCTGGTTCAACCTCTGGCCAATGGTGCCCTGGTCTGTGCCCTCGATACCGACTTCGATGGGTGTATGGCGATCGTACAGAAGCTGGCCGCCGAAGAAGGGATCTATCTCGCAAATTCCATGAACTCCCTTCGCCTCGAGGGACAAAAGACGGTTGCGATCGAAATCGTTCAGCAGTTCGATTGGCAGGTGCCCGACTGGGTCATCATCCCCGGCGGCAACCTGGGCAACGTGGCAGCGCTCGGCGCAGGGTTTGACATGATGTTCGAGCTGGGGCTCATCTCGAAGCGCCCGCGGATTTGCCTGGCGCAAGCTGAAAAGGCGAACCCGCTGTACCGGGCCTACAAGCAAGGCTGGGACAGCTTCGAAGCGATGACGGCTGGAGATACGGAGGCGAGCGCCATCCGGATTGGGAATCCGGTCAGCGTTCGCCGGGCGATCCGAGCGCTGCAGGCCTTCGATGGTGTGGTCGAGCAAGCGAGTGAATCCGAGCTAGCCGAGGCATCGGCCTCAGCGGACCGAGCGGGCAGCTACACGTGCCCGCACACCGGTGTGGCACTCGCCGCGCTCGAGAAGCTCCGTGCCAAGGGACTCGTGGAGCCCGGTCAACGCGCCGTCGTGATCTCGACCGCCAACGGCCTGAAGTTCACGCAATTCAAGATTCGCTATCACGAAAACGAAATCGCCGATGTCGAGAGCAAATATCCGAACCGCCCCGTTCACCTGCCGAGCGAGTTCGAAGCGGTCAAGGCTTCGGTCTTCAAGGAGCTGGAAGCGCGCTCCAAATTGCGCGGTCGTCCCGGCGCAGGTTGACAAACCGCATCCGCACCTCGAACCGAGCATCGTCGACGCGTCTGGAGCTGATCGCCCTTCCCTCGAAGCAACGCTCGTGGCTTCCGCTCGCCGCCGTGAAATGAATCGGCGCGCCCGGAGCGAACGCTCGCGGGCTCAAGAAGGTGAGCAGATTCCCGTCGAAAGCTTGCGCTTCCGCGTCCTCGCCACCCTCCAAGCGAATCAGCATGCCTTCAGCCCTTGCGGCGCTGCATCGCCGCACGCGCTTCCTTCAGGTCTTCCTGCTTCCGAATCGAATCTCGATCGTCGCCCTTCTTCTTTCCACGGCCAAGCCCCAACTGGACTTTCGCAACACCGTTCTTGAAATATACCTGGAGCGGGACCAGCGCATAGCCGCGCGTCGTGAGCCGTCCACGGAGCCTTTCGATCTCGTGCTTGTGGATGAGGAGCTTTCGGCGCCTTTGGGTTTCATGCCCTGAATGGCCCGCCTGATCGTAAGGGGCGATGTGCATGCTGTATAGATAGAGCTCCTCGCGATCAATTCGGCAATAGGCGCCCTCGAGGTTGGCGCGGCGTGCGCGCAGGCTCTTGACCTCGGTCCCATAGAGCACCATGCCAGCTTCGATCCGGTCTTCGATGTCATAGCGATTGGCGGCCATCGGATTGCGGCACACCAGGAGCTCCATGCCTGGAACGCCCTTCTCAACGCGCTTCTTCGCCATCCCCTTCCGCCTCTAGCACGGGCGGTTGGCCATTGCGAAGTTGCTCGAGCCAGGCGAGCTCCGCCTCCAAACGGCGAACCGTGCCAAGGTCGCCACGTTGTCGGCTTGTTTCGATCGCTTGCTTCCGTAGTTCGATCTCGCTCTCCCAACGCGCGGAAGCGGCGGCGGAGTCGTCGAGCACCCAGCTTCGCGCGGTCGCTTTGATGGGGAGCTCGACGCGCGCATCGGCCCACGGATAGTCGGGGACCGAGACTTCCAAGAGCAAGCGCGGCCAGGACACGTCGATTTCGATCACACACGGTCGCTCGCCCCAATCGGCGCTTGGGTGGAAGACCTCCGAGACGAACCCGTCGGAATCGACCTGCAGCCAGGCGAGACAGGTTCTTTCGCCCTCCCCGATTGCGATCACCACGTCCTGTCGGCCGTCGCGGTCGAAGTCCGGACGGGGACCGGAGGCGAGCTGGACCGAGATCCGCTCGGGCCAGCGCGCATCAGGCACGCTAACCGACAAGGCAGGCCCGCGCGAGGTCACGACGCGGACGGTCGAGTCCCCGCCGCGGGCCGCATCGAAAGCCACGAAGTCGCGGTCTTCGATACGGCGCTCGATTTGGAATCGATGGGCGCGAAGATCATCGATGATCGCATCGGCCTCTGAACGCGGGTCGACACCGATGCGCAGGTAGTGAAGAGGATCTTGAACCGGCTTGGGCTGCGCACACGCCACCAGGCATGTGCACGAGACGAGGAAGCGACGCACCCCATTACTCTACGTGCTCGCGCCCAGAACGCGAGCCGCCAACACGAACGTGTGCACCTCGGCGACACCGCCCTCGGTCAGGGCCGATGAAGCGGCGCGAAGCGTCGCCCCGGTCGTTCGAACGTCGTCGACCAGAAGTGCTCGGCGCACCCCTCCCAGCCGCCGGGGCGCGAAGGCGCCCGCAACGTTGAGCTGACGCTCGCCGTGCGGCAATTCGACTTGGCTCTGTGTGTTCCGCACCCGACGTAGCCCCCGCAACAGCGGCGCCACCCCTAGCGCTTTGGCCACCGGCCCAGCAAGGAGCGCCGCCTGATCGTAGCCACGCTCGCGCCGTCGCCGCCAATGAAGTGGCACCGGGACTACCGCGTCCACCTGGCCCGCCCAGCACCGCACCGCGTCTGCCATCATCGAGCCGAGCAGCGTTGCAAGCTCGCTGCGACCTTCGTACTTGAATCGTTTGATGGCATCGGCCACCGGGCCACCGTACTCGAACAGCGCCCCCGATCCGGCGAATCGCTGGACCAGCGTGGCGCACGAACCGCAAAAGACGGCGGGGACATTTCCAGGCGCGTCGCAACCTGGACAGCGGGATGGCGCGAGCAAAGTCAGAAACCCTTCAGCGAAGCCGTGCACTCTGCCGTATCGGCCGTACGGGATCGAGGTTTCTGCGGGACTGCCGAGTCGGCGTCAGTGGTCGTAAGGCTCGCCGCGTAGAATCGAGAATGCGCGATACACCTGCTCGGCGAGGAACAGTCGGGCGAGCCGGTGGGGCAAGGTCATGGCAGAGAGTGAGAGGCGAAGGTCGGCTTTGTCGGAGAGCTCCGCTGGTAGGCCATACGCGCCACCGATGAGAAAGACGACGGATTGCACAGACTCGTTTTCCGCACGGCCCAACCAATTAGCGAGGTCCCCACTGCTGAGGGCGCGGCCATCGACTTCGAGTGCGACGACTCGGGATCGCTCGGGGATGCTGCGCGCGAGCCGTTCGGCCACCTCTTCGGGGCTCGCGTCTTTGATTTCGATCTCTTCGAGCTTGGCATAGCGCCCGATACGCGCGTAGTAGTCGCTCAGCAACGCGCGCAAATCGCGGTCTTTCGCTTTGCCAACGGCGACGATCCTGACGCGCACGGACGGAGACGTCTATGGAAAGACGAAGCCCTCGTCGGACTGCTGGCCGTCGAACTCGACCCGATCCGCATCGAGCCAGAGCGCCTCGAGGTCATAGTAGCCGCGGGTATCTTGGTGAAAGATGTGCACGACGACGTCCCCGAAATCGAGAAGAACCCAGTTGCCCTGTGGAAGCCCCTCGACACCCGAGCACTGTGTTCCGTGCTTGAGCTTGAGGTCTTCCTCGATGCCGCGAGCGATGGCCGCCACTTGGCGATCGCTCCGCCCGCTCATCACGATGACATAGTCGGTGTAGTCGACCTTGCCTCGCACATCGATGATCTCAATCCTGCTTGCCTTCTTGTCGAGCGCGGCCTCGGCGATTGTCAGAGCCAGCTCGCGGCCGGCTTTGGGATCGCTGATCAATGGGGAGCTGGTGTCTGTTTTCCGTTGCGCGCTATCTGCTTGTTTTGCCAACTAGCTTCCTCCTTCACCGCCGGACCTGGCCCTCACCTCGGCCCACCCACTTGAGAGTACAGAGCTCCGCCAAGCCCATTGGGCCATAGGCATGAAGCTTCGTTGTTGAAATTCCGATCTCGGCACCTAGGCCAAGCGCAAACCCATCGTTGAATCGGGTCGAGGCATTCACGAGAACCAAGCTCGCGTCGACTTCGCGCAACCATCGATCGGCATTGGACGCGTCCTTGGTCACGATGGCCTCTGTGTGATTCGAGCCGTGCTTGGCGACGTGATCGAGCGCAGCATCGATGCCGTCCACGACGCCAACGTTGAGGATGAGATCTTGGTACTCGGTGTCCCAGTCCTCGTCACTGGCCCGCTTGACCCCATTGAGGTAGGCGGCTGCGCGATCGTCGGCGTGGATCTCGACACCCTCGGACTGCATCGCCGCGCCAAGCTTCGGCAAGAACGTCGGCGCGACGGCAGCGTCGACC
>JBAVOF010000371.1:0-2898 GCA_049691835.1 Polyangiales bacterium | reverse complement strand
GGCCAATTCTGGAGCGACATCAGCGTGCCGTTGATGACGATCGCGGATCTCTCCAAGGTCTGGGTGACCTCGGATGTGCCGGAGGGGGACATCTCCAAGATTCGTGTAGGTGCCTCGCTCGACGTGGAGCTAACTGCGTACCCCGATCGTTCATGGCGAGTCACAGTGTTCAGGATCGCCGACGCGGTGGATCCGCAAACCCATACCGTGACGGTCTGGGGAGAGCTCGAGAACCCCGACGGCTCATTGAGGCCCGAGATGTTCGGGCGGATTCGCTACGTGGATCAGTTGGCGGACCTTCCGGTGATCCCACTTGGCGCGATCGTTCAGAGTGAAAGCGGCCCATTCGTCTACCGACAGGTCGCCCCCGGCACCTTCGAGCCCGTCCCCGTGACACTCGGGGTGCGCCGCGACCAGCAAGTCGCAGTGCTCACCGGGCTCCGCAAGGGCGAACAGATCGTCGTAGGCGGGAGCATGCTCCTCGAGGGCTCTGGGAAGACGGAACCATGATCGACCGCGCTGTGCGCTTCGCGCTCCAACAGCGCTTGATGGTCCTCCTCACCACGGCCATCGTGGCCGGCACCGGGGTCTGGGCGTTCAATCAACTGAAGCTCGAGGCGTATCCGGACATCTCCGACACCCAAGTCGTGGTGATCACCTTGATGCCCGGCCGCGCCGCCGAGGAAGTCGAGCGGCTCGTCACGGTACCGATCGAGCGCGCTCTTAACCGGGTACCCGACGTGATCGCGCGCCGCTCGCGAACCATCTTTGGTTTGTCGGTGGTGGAGCTCACATTCGACTACGGCACGAACGATTGGTTCGCGCGGCAGGTTGTGCTCGAGGCGTTGGGCGATGCGACGCTACCCGATGACGTAACACCGTCCCTCGGCCCCCTGTCAACGCCGATCGGCGAGCTTTACCGCTATACGCTCGAGGCCAAAGACCGCGATCCGATCCGTTTACGTGAGCTCGAAGACTGGGTCATCGAGCCTCGGCTGCTCCAGGTCCCAGGCGTGGCCGACGTCACACCGTTCGGTGGCCTAGTGAAGCAGTTTCAGATCGAGCTGGATCCCCTCAAGCTCGGCGAATACGGGCTCTCGGTCGGCGATGTAGCGGCCGCCGTCGGCGCCAACAACCGAAACGCGGGGGGCGCGCTCCTCGACACCGGTCAGCAGGCCCTGGCCGTGCGCGGAGTGGGCGCGATTCAATCGATCGAAGATCTCGAGAGCGTCCTTGTTTCCGAGTCTCAGGGCGTCCCGATCTTCATCCGCGACCTCGGCCGTGTCCAGATCGGGGGAGCCCCCCAGACCGGCATCTTCGGCCTCGGCGAGAGCGTCGGCGGGGTTGAGGGGATCGTCCTCATGCGTCGGGGAGAGAATCCAAGTGAAGTGCTGCAGGCGGTCAAGGAGGCGATCGCGGAGCTCAACGACTCGGGTCTGCCACCCGACGTACGCATCGTTCCCATCTACGATCGCGCCCAGCTCGTCGATAACACCCTTCACACGGTGATGCACACGCTGATCGAAGGGCTGGTCATCGTCGTCGGTGTGTTGCTCTTCTTTCTCGTGAGCATTCGAGCGGCGCTGATTACGGCGCTCACGATTCCCCTCTCGCTGTTGTTCGCGTTCGTGTGCATGTCATTGACCGGGATTCCGGCGAATCTGCTGAGCCTCGGCGCTCTGGACTTCGGCATCATCGTAGATGGGTCGCTAATCATGGTGGAGCGTATCGTCCACCTGCTGGGTTCCAGACACACCCAAGTTTCGACCGACGGCAACGCTTCCGGTTCGCCTCAGCTGATCGATTCGGTGCGGGGTGCGGCGCTCGAAGTAGGCCGTCCCATCTTCTTTTCCATGTTGATCATCGTGGCCGCGTACATTCCTCTATTCACCCTTCAACGGGTCGAGCGCCGGCTCTTCACCCCAATGGCGTTCACTGTGTCCTACGCGTTGGTCGGCGCGCTCTTGCTCTCGCTGACCGTCGTTCCCGTCTTGGCCACCTACGTGTTCAGGGGCACCTATCGCGAGCGAGACAACCCCGCTCTGCGTTGGCTACGTAATCGCTACGCTCGTGGGTTGCAGGTGGTGCTCCAGCGCGCCGGTCTCACGGTTGGGATCGCCCTCGCAATCGTAGTCGCCGCGTTCGTGCTCGGTACCCGCCTCGGTTCGGAGTTCTTGCCACAGCTCGACGAGGGAGTCGTATGGATCCGGGCGAACCTTCCTTCGGGCACGTCATTGTCGGAGTCGGCCGAGGTCGCAACGCGAATCCGGGAGATCGTCGCGCGATCCCCCGAGGTCCTATTGGTGAGCTCACAGACAGGTCGCAACGATGCGGGCACCGACCCCTACGGCCCGAACCGCAACGAGTTTTTCGTTGCGCTGCGGCCTTATGACACCTGGCAATCCGGAAAACACAAGGCCGATCTAGTCGAGGAGATCTCGACAACGCTACGAGCCGAGATACCCGGCGCGAAGTTCAGTTTCACGCAACCGATCATCGACAACGTGACGGAGGCAGTCACGGGGTCCGCCGCCGATTTGGCTGTGATCATTCGCGGACCGGATCTGAGCCGCTTACGTGGCATCGGAGCGGAGATACTCGATGTCGTCCGGCAGGTGCCCGGCGCCACCGATCCAGCCATCGAGCAGGATTCCGACCAGCCCCAGCTCGTGATCACCGTCGACCGTCAGCAGGCCGGCCGGTATGGGATCTCCGTGAGCCACCTGCAGGACGTCATCGAGCTCGCGATCGGAGGTCACGCGGTGAGCACCTTGTTCGAAGGCGAGCGGCGTTTTGCGATCACAGCCCGTTATCCCCCTGCGGACCGAGGCGATGCGGACGCCATCGATCGCATCCTCGTCCCCACCCCCGAGGGAGGCCGCGTGCCCCTTGCTGCGC
>JBAVOF010000370.1:0-2644 GCA_049691835.1 Polyangiales bacterium | reverse complement strand
CGCCGCCTTGTTCGTGAACGTGACGGCGAGGATCGACCCCGGGGCCGTGCCCCGCGAGATGAGGTACGCGATGCGGGCGGTGATGACGCGCGTCTTGCCGGTGCCGGCGCCGGCCAGCACGAGCAGCGGGCCCTCGGCCGTGGTGACGGCCTCGCGCTGCGCGGGGTTCAGGCTCGCGAGGAGGGCCGCAGAGGAGGAAGAGCGCATGGCCCCCAAAGGGACCGAGCTTACACGAGTGGGGTCAGATCTTGAATCGTGAATTCGGGGCGGAATTCACGATTGTCGGGTCGGCCTGGGCGGTTGCCCGCCCAGCCCCCCCACGGATCCGGACGTGCGCGATTGAGCGCATCCGGCTCTTCGGGAGACGGCTTGGCTACGCGTTGGCACCGACCGGGTACAGCTGCGGTCGGGGCAGGGGGTAGCGCGCCAGCAGGAGCTGGAAACGCACCCACGGCATACGGCCCCGTTGCGAGCGTCGGTTGAGCCAGTGACGCCAGACGCGGGCGACACCGTAGCGAAGCTTTTCCAGGGCGGCGTAGTTTCCACGGATGCCGAAGTAAGCGTCGTGGCCCTGAAGCTGCCGCACGAGGTGCCGGTGCTGGTCGTCGAGGGCGAGGTGCCGGTTGTGGCGGCACCAGTCCGAGATGCGGTGGAATGTCCGGGTGAGCCGGCTGCGTGCCGTCCTCTGTTGGACCACCCAGCGCCCGTTGCGTGAGCGCCCCCAGTGATGAGTGAAACCCAGGAAGTCGAAGCTTCGGGGTTCGAGCCGCTGCTTTCCTGTCGGCCCCCACGGAGGGGGTCGAAAGAAGAGCAGGCGGGTCTTGTCCGGATGGAGCTTGAGACCGTACTCGGCGAAACGTCCGGCGAGCCGGTCGAGGACGGAGTAAGCATCTTGGGCTTCACGGAAGACCAGGACGAAGTCGTCGGCGTAGCGGATCAGGTGCGCTTGGCTCCCAAGCCGTGGCGCGATGTCTTTCTCGAACCACTCGTCCAGGACATAGTGAAGGTAGATGTTCGCCAGCAGGGGCGAGATGACCCCACCTTGTGGCGTGCCGGAGTGCGGGTAGTGAAGCTGCTCTTCCTCCAGCACCCCGGCCTTGAGCCACTTGTCGATCATGCGACGCAGCACGCCGTCGCGTACCCGCTGGTCGAGAAGCGTCCGCAGCTTGCGATGATCCAGGGTGTCGAAGAAGCTCTCGATGTCGGCTTCGATAACCCAGCCTCCCTGCATCTGCATGAGGATCTTCCAGAGGTCCTGGACCGCCTGGCGGGCTGAGCGACCCGGCCGAAAGCCGTACGAGCTGTCCGAGAAGATTGGCTCGTAGACGGTCTCGAGCACCATCGACACCGCACGCTGGAGGAGCTTGTCCTCGAAGGTGGGGATGCCGATGGGGCGGGTCTTCTTGCCATCGCCCTTCGGGATGTGGGCGCGTCGCACGGGAGGGGCCTTGTACTCGCCGCTCTTGAAGCGGCCGAGGAGCGAGCGGAGGTTCTTCTCCAGCTCGGTCTCGTAATCTCCAGCTGTCTGCCCGTCGACTCCCGGTGCGCCGTCCTTGCGTGTGAGGCGGTAGGCCTCGGTCAGAAACTCCAGGTCGATGTGGTGGGCCAGACTGAGGAAGCTTCGCTGTGGCGCTTCCCGCGCCAGTTGCGCTATCCGTCGGAGTCTGGTTGAGACCGCATCGGAGATCGGTGTCCCCTGCATCTTTCCCCCCGACAGTCCCGTCTCTCGGCGTCCCCGTCCCTCCACCGGGTCCCTCGGGTCGGTTCCCCGGTCTCCTCGGTACCATGAGACGCTCCGACTCCCCGCCGCCCTTCCCTCCAGCGCTTCGTTCCCTTCGCGCCGCGGTACCGCCGAGAGGCTGCGCTTCGACGGAGACGACGGGGCCTCCCAGGTTCCCTGGCGAACCCCGGTGCGTGCATGCCCTGCTCTTAGACCCCGGAGTGGCCCCGGTGCCTTGCCATGACGGCCACGGGGTGTTGCCTTCCGCCATCCTGACGGCGTCGGCCCTTCTCGATGTGGTCTTTTCGGGGCTCGATCACACGGCCTGCTCCGCTCGCTATCTACGCTTCGCCGCCACGGTTGCCCGTGCACAGCGCAAGACTCGCTTCCGGCTGGTGGCTCGTTCCTTTACCGGGCGGGATCGTCCCGCCGGGTCCGCTCAGGAAGGTTTCGGCCACTCGATCACGTCATCTCATGGCGTCCCCCTTCCCAGGGCTTTCCCTGGCGCTCCAAGATCTGACCCCAGCGCGGCCTACCGCCCCCGGCCGAGCAGCATGACCTTGAACGTCTCCATGACGATGGCGACGTCGAGGAGCAGGGACATGTGCTTGACGTAGTACAGGTCGTACTCGAGCTTCTCCTCGGCGTCCTCGATGGTGGAGCCGTACGGGAACTTGACCTGGGCCCAGCCGGTGATGCCCGGCCGCACCGTGTGCCGCTCGCCGTAGTACGGGATGACCTTGCGGAGCTTGTCGACGAAGTGCGGCCGCTCCGGCCGCGGGCCGACGAAGCTCATCTCGCCCTTGAACACATTCCACAGCTGGGGCAGCTCGTCGATTCGCAGCCGCCGCATGATTCTCCCGACCCGCGTCACGCGGGGGTCGTTCTCCTGCGCCCAGACCGGTCCGCTGGTCTTTTCGGCAT
>JBAVOF010000369.1:0-16972 GCA_049691835.1 Polyangiales bacterium | reverse complement strand
AGCTCGTCGGTCACCTGCCTGGCATTGCCATTGAGCACGACGGCAACGCGCTCGGCTTTGCGTGACACGGGCTCAGAGCCGCACCAGCGCGGCACCCCATGTGAAACCGGAGCCAAACGCAGGCATCAGAATCAAATCGCCCTTCTTCGCGCGGCCTTCCTGTACGGCCTCGCTCAGTGCGAGCGGAATTGAAGCAGCGGTCGTGTTGCCGTACTTCTGGATGTTGTGGACGACTTTGTCCGGCGGAATATCGAGCTTCTGCGAAACGAACTCGTTGATTCGCTTGTTTGCTTGATGCGGCACGACCAGGTCCAGGTCCTCCACCGCCACGCCATTGCGTTGCAGAACCGACAGGCTCACCTCGGGCATCTTGGCCGTGGCCCAACGAAACACGAGGCGACCATTCATCTTCGGATAGACCGTCTTGTTGTCGATCATCTCGTGGGTGAGACGAGGCTTGTACGCGCTGGCCGGTGCTTCGAGCCAGAGCTCCTTCGCGCCGCTGCCGTCCGCGTGGACTTCCACGTCGATCACGCCCCGGTTTTCGTTGTCGGTCGCGCCTAGGATGGCGCACGCCGCGCCGTCGCCGAAGAGCACCGTCACGTCGCGCCCCTCGTCACTGAAGTCGAGGGCGGTCGAGTGGACCTCGGCGCCGACGAGAGCGACGCACTTGTACATGCCGCAGCGAATCCATGCGTCGGCGATTTGTAGGCCGTAGAGAAAACCGCTGCATTGATTGCGAACGTCGAGCGCAGGCACACCGGGAAGCCCCAGCTTGTCGCCCAGAAAGCAACCGCTGCCGGGGAAGTTGAAGTCCGGGGAGAGGGTTGCGAAGATGATCGCGTCGATCGCCGACACGTCGATCCCGGCGTTCCTGCATGCCATCTTGACCGCGGGCACCGCCAGGTCGCTCGCGCCGATACCGCTTTCCTCGATGTACCGTCGTTCCTGGATACCGCTGCGCTGCTGGATCCACTCGTCGCTCGTGTCGAACATCTTGGCGAGGTCGTCGTTGGTGACGACCTTCGAAGGCACGTAATGCCCCAGCCCCAGAATCGCGGTTCTTGCCATGAATCGAGTCCCTTCCCGTCTGAGGCGAGCCTAGCGAACCCGCCCCGCAAAGTCGATCCTGCGCATCGACCACGGGGCTTTCGCCCCAGCCGATCGGCTGGCCGGTTCGGAGAGGTAATGCAGCTTCGTCCGGGCCTGCTATAAGGCCGACCGCTGGCCGAGTGGCGGAATTGGCAGACGCGCCGGATTCAAAATCCGGTGTCCGCGAGGGCGTGTCGGTTCGAGTCCGACCTCGGCTACCCTGTACACTCCATGCTCCGCATCGGACCACGGAGCCCGTGCGCCGATACCCCTTACTGCGCAGCGGCGTGGCGTTCCATGAGCTCTTGGAGCTCCGATGGCTTCTCGTCCGGGTCCTCGCCGTTGCGCCGCTTGTCGATGTCTTCCAACAGCTCCCGGCACTCGGTCTTGTCCCGGAGGTGGTCGAGGAGCAGGTTCGACGCCTCGCCGAATGCCTTCTCGTAGGCGAGGGCCTCGCGCACTCGGTTGGCGATGCGTTCGCGTCCGGTTTGCAGATCGTTTTCGAGCGCTTCGCTGTAGCGCTTCAGCTGGGCGCGGAGCTCTTCTATCTGCTTACGCCTTTCCGCGGCGACATCTTCCTTCGATCGAGCGCGGCGCTCGTAGTCACGCGCCACGCTGTCCAGCAACTCGGCCTGCGCACGCGCGGCGCCGAGCGCTTCGTACGCGCGCCGGATTCGTTCTATGTTGTTGCCGGCCGCTTGAACTTCGGCCTGCGCGGTCTGATGCTCGCGCTGCGCCCGCTTCCGCTTCAGGATTAGCTGGCTCAAAACGTCGCGCTCAGACGACGCGTCGCGCAGAGCGCGCGATTCCTCGCCAGCGAGGTCCTCGACCTTACGACCGATCTCGGCGCGTAGCCCGCGACCGCGCTTTTCAATCGTCTCGAGCTTCTTCGAGTGACTCTCGAGCTCGCCTTCGAGCCTCGACGCCCGCGACGCGAGCTCCCAAATCTGATCGGACGCCCCTTGCACCTCGGTTGGCGCGTTCCCGTCCGGGTAAGCCCGCGCAACCGCACGCAGGAAGTTTGCGGCGGTACGGCTCCATTCCACCACGCCAGGAGCCTGTGCCGGAGGTGGGGGCGGCGGCGCCGCCGGGCTAGTCTCTGTCGGCGCATCCCATTCCCGCGACGGGAGGGCGCGCTGCATTTCCTTGAGCTCCTCCTTGAGATGGTGCCCGTCACGGAAACGGTCTTCAGGGTTCTTCTCGAGGAGCTTGACAATGATGTGCTCGGCCTGATCCGGAATGTCGGGCCGGTACTTGCGCGGGCTCGGCGCCTTGGTCTTCTTCTGCATTTCGAGCAGCTCGTCCCGATCACCCGAACGGAAGGGAAGCCGACCGGTCAGCATCTCGAAGAACAGAACACCGAGAGCGTAGAGGTCGCTCGACGCGACCGCATCCTCGCCGCGGGCCTGCTCTGGCGACATGTACTCCGGCGTTCCGAAGACGGCGCCCTTGGGTGCCAGCCGCGGGTCGCGGGTCAACGCTGCGAGACCGAAGTCGAGAATCTTCACGAAGTCTTTTCGTCCGCCACGCGAGGTGACCATGATGTTGTCACTCTTGAGGTCGCGATGAACGACGCCGAGGTCGTGCGCACGTGCAAGAGCCGCAGTCATCTGCTCGAGGATGTCGACCGCACGCGCGACTGGCATTGGACCCTTGGCGATCTGCGATGAGAGCGAATCACCGATGAGGTACTCCATGACGAGGTAGAGCTCACCGTCTTCGGTCTCGCCCACATCATGAATGTCGACGATGTGCGCGTGGTCGACTCGGTTTGCAGCGCGTGCCTCGCGGACCATCCAAGCCCGCAAGTGCGTTTCGCCTCGCAAGTCTGGCCGAATGAGCTTCAGCGCCACGACTCGGTCGATGAGAACGTGCCGCGCGCGATATACAACGCCCATTCCCCCTTCACCGAGCAGCGATTCCAGTCGATATCGACCTGCGATCACCTTCCCGAGAAGCGGATCTTCGGTCTTCTTAGAGCGTGATGTCTTCCTGACGATCCCCATCGTTCCCCCGTACCGAGTCGACATTGGTATGATAAACAGGAACGAAGTGGAGCCCCAAGTGTTCCGCTCTGGCTGAAACGGGGACTAAGCTGACAGTTGGTGCCGGAGATGCCTATGATGGGTGTGCCGGTCAGTTAGGGAGGAATGGGTGAGTGAAGAGCGGCCGCTACTCGGGCCGTACCAGATCGAGCGTCGCTTGGCGGCGGGGGGCATGGCCGAGGTTTTCGTGGCGCGTCGGGAAGGTCCTCACGGCTTCTCGAAGCGGGTGGCGCTCAAGCGAATTCTCCCGCAGTTCTCGAGTGATCCCGACTTCGTTTGGATGTTCATCGACGAGGCGCGACTCGCCGCCTTGCTCGAGCACCCCAACATTGTTCAAGTGTTCGACTTCGGCACGAGGGGAGACGACCTCGTCCTGGTCATGGAGCTCGTCGACGGTTCCAACGTGAGCCGTTTGCTGCGCGCCGCGACCGCGGAGGTCCCGATCCCCTGGGACGTCGCCCTTCACATCGCCTATCAGACGGCACAGGCGCTCGACTACGCCCATCATGCGGTCGACGACAAAGGCGAATCCCTGGAGTTCGTCCATCGCGACGTCAGTCCAGCCAACATCCTGCTGAGTCGCAGCGGGCACGTGAAGTTGACCGACTTTGGCATTGCGACGGTTCGAAGTCGGGCGCCGACCACTGAAGACGGTCAGGTTCGCGGCAAGCTCGGTTACATGTCACCTGAACAAGTGCTCGGGAAGGACCTCAGCGGAAAGAGCGACGTGTTCACGCTCTCGACGGTGTTTGCCGAAATGCTCATAGGTGAGCCGCTCTTTCAAGGCGAGAGCGAGCTGAACGTGCTCCTGCAAATTAGGGACGCGGATCTTCGAGTGCTGGCGCGATGCGAGCGGCGGATCCCCCAGGACATCCGCGCCCTGGTTCTTCGAGGGCTACAACGCGACCCGGCAGAGCGACCGACCGCCGGCGCATTCGCTGAAGCATGTGCCGAGGTCGCCCGTCGCCGCGGGATGGCACATGGCCCTGACCGCGTAGCGCGCCTCCTATCGCAACTGAACCTCATCGAAGGCGACGCTCCGGAGGTTCATCTGCCCGAGGCCAACGTTCCCTCGTTGGTGGACAGCGACCTCATGCACCATGCCGGGCAGGAGCTCATCGGGCCGCAGCGAGTCACATCACCGATAATTTATCGCGTTCAGCTGCCCGACGGGAGCGTGATGGGACCCATGAGCTACCCCCGGCTGATTCAGCTCCTCACGACGGGAATCATCGACAGCCGCAGCTGCAAGATCTCCAAGACGGACGGCTCGTACCTCGATCCCTCACACCTTCCCGAGCTCACGCGATTCGTCACGTCGCCGGGACTGCAATGGAAGCTGGAAGAGCTGGCGCAGGCCGAGAAGCAGGGGCAGCTTCGGGCGGCGACCCTACTGCCGGTCTTCTACGACATCATCGCCAAGCAACAGACCGGCGTCCTGCACCTATGGCAACGAAATCGGCGGAAGAAGATCTATTTCGTCGCCGGCAAACCCGAGTTCGTCGCATCCACGGACAAATCGGAGCTCCTCGGGGAGTATCTGGTCGCATCCGGTCAGTGTTTGCGGATGGAGGTCGAGATGGCACTGGCGCTCCTGCCGAAATACGGCGGCCGTCTCGGCGATGCGCTGGTGGGGCTTGGCGTCCTGCGGCCAGTCGAGCTCTTCCGGGCGATCAGCGATCAAGTGCGCGGTCGCCTCATGGAGTCCTTCCGCTGGAGGAGTGGCGAGTGGGCGTTCGTGCGTGGGGCTCGTAGTCACGAGGAGACTTTTCCAACGGGACAGGACCCTTACGAGCTTCTTCGGGACGCCGCGAACGAGGCTCACCTCGAGGAGATCGAGTCGGTGCTCGAGCCGCTTCGTGAGCGGGTGGTGGAGCGATGCAGTGATGGACCCCCCCTGACGGCGTTCCGTTTGGATCCCGGGTGGACGGGCGTGCTGGACTCGGTTTCGGGCGATGCGACGCTCGGTGGGGTGCTGGCTCGGGAGAGCGCGTCGGGGGCAGATCTGGAGCCGGTCTACCGGGCCCTCTATCTGGGGCTTGCGTGTGGGCTAGTTCGGACCAAGGTGAGCCCTTCGCAGATGCCTTTCCGAGAAAAGTACAGCGCCTGAGTCCGTCCCGTGTCTTTCGTCGAGCTAACCCATCCACGAACGAGTCCGAGCCCTGTGCTGGTCGAGGTCCCCCACGCGGGCCTGCAGGTTCCGCCGGAGCTGGAGTCGGAGATCGATGCGACTCCATCGGCTACTCTGCGCGATTCGGACATCTATGTAGATCAACTCTATCAACGCGCCCCGGACCACGGGGCGACGCTCCTGGTGTCACGCGTGTCGCGTTACGTCGTCGATCTCAACCGGGGTCCAGACGACGTCGACTCGGCCGCCGTGCCTCGGCATCCCAGTGGGCGTCACATCCCAGCGCGTGGGGTCATATGGCGTGCGGGGACCGACGGGACTCCGCTCTTGCGTGCGCCGTTGTCCATGGAGCAATTCACGCGCAGGCTCTCGCTCTTCTACGAGCCATATCACCGAACTTTGCGCCAGGTCGCCGCGCGAATACATGAGGAGCACGGTCAAGTCATGATCCTGGCGGCGCACTCGATGCCGTCTTCGGGGCGTCGCACGCTAGGGGGGCGAGAAGTTCGTCGCGCCGACGTCGTGCCGGGCACGCGCGGTCGATCCACTGCTGATGGCCGAATCATCGATCTGATCGATTCTCACTTTCGCGAAGCCGGTTTGAGCGTCAAACATGACGATCCCTATCGTGGTGGCTATACGACCTCGAGTTACGGTTCACCGAGGCGAGGGCAACACGCGGTTCAAATCGAGCTCAACCGGGCGCTCTACGTCGACGAGACGACGAGCGAGATCAAGAGGGACGAATTCGCGCAACTGCAGACATTGCTCGACCAGCTCGTCCGGAGACTGGGAGAGCTGCTGAAGGGCTCGACTCAGTTCGCGACCGGTTGATCGACCACGCCCGACTCGCTCGAGCGAACCTCGAGGCGATAACGGCTGTTCGCGGTCTGTAGATAGTACGTATCCTGACCACAAAGCTGGAGCACGCGTTTCACAGGAGTGGTCACGTACTCATGAAGGCCATCGGCAAACTCGATGACGACAACGGAGCCTTTGCGTGGCGGTCGCAGCAGACGCCCGACGACAGCGCGACCTGCCTTACGGCCAACCTTGCGAAGGACGACTTCCACGCCCCGAAACTAGCATAACGGAGTGCGCAGGCAAAGGTGACACGGAAAAATCCAGCCTTTCTGCGCATCTGCGGCTGTCCTGTTTCTCGCGCTCGCGCTGCTCGTCCAGCTGCGGCGAACCGGCGGCCACATGCGGCAAAACGCCGCGTGAAAGGTGCGGCACCTCTCGATTTGTGGCGCGATTTCAACATTCGGACATTCGGCACAGTTAGTGCAAGGCGCGGAGGGCGATGACGACCATGCGCACTGCAACGACCCTGGATCGATACCGTGCGTCGCTCCGGCGGGTCGAGATACTGGACGCCGAAAGCGAGAGGGAGCTCGCGCGGCGTTGGGCGGAAGGCGAAGAACGCGCCGGTGCATGCTTGATCGAAGCGAGCTTGCCGTTCGTCATTTCGATCGCCCGGGAATATCGGCGCTGGGGTGTTCCGATCGAAGACTTGGTGCAGCAGGGCAACCTCGGCCTCCTCAAAGCGGCGTCCAAGTTCGATCCCGACAAGCAATGCCGGCTGATTACGTATGCCGCGTATTGGATTCGAGCCGAGATCCGAGACTACGTCGTGCGGTCGTACCGGATCGTTCGCTTGGGTACGACGCGGACAGAGCGACGTGCGATGCGTGCCTTTCGGCGCCAGGCGGTTGATTCGCCCCAGGCGTTGGCGGAAGAGAGCGGAATGCCACTCGCACGTGCGAAGCAGCTCTGGCCACTGCTCACTCGCGCTGACTTCTCGCTCGACGCCTCGGTCGCCGACGCGCCAGCAGGGATCGAACGCATGAGCCACAAGCAGCCAAGCCCGGAGGAAACCGTGGCGCGTTTGGAGGCGGTACACCAAGTACGCGCCGAGCTGCAATCGGCGATGGAGGCCTTGAGCCAGCGCGAGCAGCGCATCGTGGAGGCACGCATACTATCCGACGAGCCGTGCACGCTCGAGGCACTTGGCCGCGAGATGGGTGTCAGCAAGGAGCGGGTGCGCCAGCTCGAAGTGAGGGCCCGCCAGAAGCTTCGCGCGCGTCTGGAGCACCTGGGACCCGCCGCGTGAGCCGGCTCGGGCCGCTTGCTTGACTTGAAGGGGCGCCAGACGCAATTTGCGGGCTCTCATGCGTGATGGCCGTGCTCTTCCTTGCTTCGTTCTGGTCCTCGCTGCGAGCGGCCTCACGACGCTGATGGGGTGCAAGCGCGACCTTGGTGAGTGCAATCTCTACCCAGTCACTTCGGATGGGACCCCAGTTGATGGCCCTGCGGCGTTCGACATCGCGTTCCGCGTCACTGACGGTCTGCCGATGTACGAGGGACAGGCTCTGGTCCAATCCACCTGCGGGAACGGACAGCTTTGCCATTCGCCTGCGGCCGTGGGTGCAGACCGGATCGGCGCACCTGCGGGGTTGAACTTCGACGTCGCGCTGGCCTGCACCGGCGAACTTGAGGATCCAACCTGTGCGCGCCCCCTCAGCAGTTGCGAAGGCGGACAAACCGACACGGACTATTGCCAGCGCCTCCAGGTTCTTCAAAGCAACAACGATACGATCATCGATTGGGCCGAGGGGATGATTCAAGAGATTCGCGCCGGCGCGATGCCGCCCGGTGAAGTGGGTCGAGATGCTGCCGATCCCGTTCAGTGGATACGCAAGTCCGACGGCTCGATCCTGCCAACAATCGAATCGTCGGACGGGCAGGAGATCGTTCGCAACTGGCTCGCGTGCGAGGCGCCCGTCGTCGCGCGTACCGAGTTTCCGCCGTCCGAGGACTTGCAGTTGGAACCCTGCGAGAGCGTCGACGATGAGACCTGTATCTACAACGGGCCCTCCGAGCCTCTTCCCGATCCGAAATGGAGCGACATCTACTGGAGCTTGATGTTCACGCAGTGCGTGCTCTGTCACGGGCCGGCCAACGGCAACGTGGACCAGAATCCGGACAACCCATTTGGGGGGCAGATCCCAGGCGGCGCGAGCGCACCAGGCCTCGCAGCCTTGAACCTGACCGGCTCCGACACGACGAACACGAGCAATTGGCCGTCCGACTCGTATCCCGCCGTGGTCAACGCCCTGGCGGCGGACCCCGGGGCCTGTGCGGGGCAGGGCACAATCGTCATCCCGAACGACCCCGCGAACTCGATCATGATCCAGAAGATTAGCGCCACACAGACTTGCGGCGACTCGATGCCACTAGGGAGCGCGGTCGGCGCCCCGCTGGTTGGAGTAGTCGAAGCATGGATCAATCTTGGAGCGCCAAACGACTAGTGACGCGCGCGGGCCTCATCGCGCTGCTCCTCTGTTCGTTGGCCGGCGCTGGCTGCAAGACGGCGCCTCCCTGTCCGCTCCAAGCTCGCACGGACCCTGCCGACGCGCTGCGTGATCATCAGCGCAGACAGTCCGGATGGCAGTCGATCAAGGCCGAAGCTCGCGTCACGCAGTCGGGTCGACATGGGCGAATCCGCGGGAGCGTCTTGATCTTTCTCCAGAAGCCGAACCGAGTCCGATTCGACGTCATGACGCAGTTCGGTACCGCGGCCGTGCTGACGAGTGACGGTGAAACCTTTCAACTCAGCGATTTGCGCGAAGGCGTATTTCTCTATGGACCGACCTGTCCGGCGAACATATCGCGCCTCTTGGGCGTTGCTGTGGATGCCGAGGACATACTTCGGCTTCTCACCGGTGACACTCCGATCATCGCCGCCGTCGAACAGTCGATGGAATGCCGCGACGGGCGGTACGTCGTGACCCTGGCTGCCGAGGATGGGACCCGTCAGGAGCTCGTGTTCTCCGTCGACGAGGCCGACCTAGACGAACCCCCCGAGGTGCAAGCGCTCACGCTTCGGCGATCCACGGAGAGAGCGCCAGACGGCACGAGCCGTTGGGAGGCGAGGTACGACGATCACATCCAAGTCGACGGCCATGCCTTTCCAACGAACATCCGGTTCGTCGACGCCGTCAACGACGCCGACACCTCAGTGCGCGTGAAATCGATTTCGCTGAATCCCGACGTTCCAGAAGGAGCGTTTCAGCAGGCTCCGAATCCGGGGATGGCGATCGAGCTTGCCTCGTGCCCATGAAAAAAAAAGAATTTGCATACAAGTGCTAAGGTAGCGCGCATGACCGAACCGTTGCTCAGCCTTCGCCACCTGGTCACGGCCTTCGAGACCGACGGGGGTTACCTGAGGGCCGTCGATGACGTCTCGTTCGATGTACTGCCCGGTCGTACGCTCGGCATCGTCGGTGAGAGCGGCTGTGGCAAGAGCGTCACATCGTTGTCGATCATGCGCTTGATCCCGAGCCCGCCTGGCTTCATCGAGAGCGGGGAGGCCTTTTTTGCCGGTCGTGACCTATTCCAGCTCCGGGAGTCCGAGATGCGGAGCCTTCGGGGTGACGAAATCTCGATGATCTTTCAAGAACCGATGACATCGCTCAATCCGGTTTATACGGTTGGGTGGCAAATCGTGGAGGCGATTCGACTTCATCGGTCCATGAGTCGTCGCGCGGCGAGGGCGCGTGCGATCGAATTGCTCGACCTGGTTGGAATCCCAGCGCCGGCGGAGCGAATCCACTCCTATCCTCACACCTTGTCGGGAGGCATGCGGCAGCGCGTGATGATCGCGATGGCGCTAGCGTGTGAGCCCCGAGTCTTGATCGCTGATGAGCCAACGACCGCCCTCGATGTCACGATTCAGGCGCAAATCTTGGATTTGCTCCGCTCGCTCCAAGAAGACCTCGGGATGAGCATCATCTTCATCAGTCATGACTTGGGAGTGATGGCCGAGTTCGCTCACGAGATCGCCGTCATGTATGCGGGAAAGATCGTCGAGCAAGCGGAAACAAACGTGCTTTTTCGAACACCGCGTCACCCGTATACGCGAGGCCTGCTTCGCAGCCTGCCGAGCGCACGCAATCGCGGGCAGCGCCTCCGTACCATCCCTGGCATCGTTCCTGACCTCAGCAAGCTCCCGACGGGGTGCCGTTTTCAAGATCGCTGTGACCTGGTGAGTGAAGCGTGCCGAATCGATGAACCAGCCCTGCGGCAGCTTGGTCAGAGCAGGGTCGCGTGTTTTCACGCCGAGGTGACGGAGTGAGCGAGCAGCCCATCGTCCGCGCCGAATCGCTTCACAAGTCCTTCAGGGGCCCCTCTCGCGGAATCGGACGCGGTCACACCGAGCTGCGCGCGGTCGATGGGGTCACTTTGGACGTCATGCCGGGAGAAACTCTCGGCGTCGTTGGCGAGTCGGGCTGCGGAAAGAGCACCCTCGGTAGGTTGCTGTTGCGCTTGCAGGATCCGACGAGTGGGCGCGTCTATTTCGAAGGACAAAACATCACCGGCTTGTCGCAGTCTGCGCTCCGGCCGTTCCGTCGCAAGATGCAGATCATTTTTCAGGATCCGTACAGCTCGTTGAACCCCCGTATGACCGTGCAGGCTACGCTCTCCGAAGCGCTGCGGACGCACGCCATGGTGACCTCTGCATCCGAAGAACAGCAGCGGATTGCGGCGCTGCTCGAGCGGGTGGGCTTGCGACCCGAGCACATGCGTCGCTATCCGCACGAGTTCTCCGGGGGCCAACGACAACGCATCGGCATCGCGCGGGCGGTAGCGGTTGCCCCGAGCTTCATCGTCGCCGACGAGCCCGTCAGCGCGCTCGATGTTTCCATTCAGGCGCAGATCGTGAATCTCCTCAGCGACTTGCAGCAGGAGCTTGGGCTGAGCTACCTGTTCATCGCCCACGACCTCCACGTGGTAGAGCACGTTAGCCGCCGTGTGGCGGTGATGTACCTGGGGCGCGTCGTCGAGCTTGCGACCTCGGAGCAGATCTACGAGCGGCCCCGGCATCCGTATACCGTCGCCCTGCTCAGCGCGGCTCCCGAGGCCGACCCGAGCGCTCGAAAGCGACGCATCGTCTTGCAGGGCGACGTGCCGAGCCCACTCGATCCCCCTGCGGGCTGTGCG
This sequence comes from Polyangiales bacterium, assembly GCA_049691835.1. Lineage (GTDB taxonomy): Bacteria > Myxococcota_A > Polyangia > Polyangiales > Houyiibacteriaceae > SG8-38. The sequence goes on along the minus strand of JBAVOF010000369.1, from coordinate 5,701 downwards.
TTTCACCCGCGCTGCCCCATCGCCGAAAAAGGTTTGTGCGATCGCGAGCTTCCGACGCTTCGGCTCATGGCGCCCGGACACGAGGTCGCCTGCCACCTGGCGTGATAACGGTTGCGGCCCCTGGCACTCCTGGGATAATTAATCCCTATGGCCGAATCGCTCGACGAGCTCGGGGTTGATCGGTACTTCCAGAGTTTCTCTGCCGGAGCGACGCTGTACTACGCGGGGGCGCCTGCCGCAGAGCTCTTCCTCATTAGGACGGGCTGGGTGCAACTGCTCAAGCGTGCCCGCGGGGTCGAACGCAGCATCGGCCTCTACGGGGCGGAGGAGATCGTAGGCGAGGAGGCGCTCTTGCCGGGTGCCCACCGGTCGGCGACCGCACGAGCGATCGAGCCCGTGACCGCGTTGGTTATCGAGAGCGACACCTTTCGGGCTCTCGTCCGAGGCCGTCCCGACGTCGGTGAGGAGGTCATGCGCCAGCTTGCCCGACGCCTCCAACGAGCCGGCGAGCAGATCGAGAACTTCCTGCTCCCCGACCCGACGATCCGGGTCCTTAACAGCCTTCTCCGCGCGTTCGACGATGCCGAAGGGGGCCCACTACGGCTCTCGCCCCTCGAATTGTCTGCACGAACTGCGCTCGATCTCGATCAAGTCAACGCGGTCGTCGGCAAGCTGCAGGAGCGGGGCTACCTGGCCTTGGCTGATCAAACGATCACCATCGGAGATGCCTCTGCATTGCGACAGCTTCACGAGTTGCTGGGGCTCAAGGACGACCTCAGGCAGGGCCTGAGCTGTCGGTAATCCGACACCCCTTCTTGACCGGTGTGGCCCTACTAAGTAGACCTTGCCCGTGGTCCGAATGTGGGGATTTGTTTGGCTAGCCTACCTGGGCGCAGGTTGTGCGACGACCACTGGCGCCGGGACGCCCAATAGCGAGCGCTCGTATAGGGAGTTTCAGCTCGCGGCCAGCCTTCGGGATGAGGGCCAGATGGCGAGCGCGATCGAGCATCTGCGCACGGCTCTCGATCTCGACCCCAACAACGCCGAAGCGCACCTGCTACTTGGCTTCATCCAGATGGAGCGTCGGGACTACGGGTCGGCAGGGGAGCAACTGCGCGACGCGATCAAGTTGCTCGAAAAGCAGAAGCGTGGCGGCTCGACGCTTGCCGAGGCGCGCAACATCTATGGGCTCTGTCTCATCGAACTAGGACGTTACGACGAAGCGATCGCCGTGCTCCAGCAATCGGCAACCGATGAGCTGAACACAGCTCCACATCTTGCATGGGGCAACCTCGGCCTGGCACAATTGCAGTCAGGGGAATATCAAGAGGCGGTGAAGTCCACCATGGAGGCGGTTCGGATCGAGCCGAGATTTTGCGTCGGCTACTACACGATGGGTCAAGCCTTGTGGCACCTACAACAGCTGCAAGACGCGGAGCGCGCGCTCGTGAACGCTGTCGGTGCGGACCCCTCGTGCGCCAACGATCGCCGTTTGCAAGGCGCGTGGCGGCTCCGCGGCGAGGTGCGAGCTCGATTGGGCCATCGACGTGATGCCGTCGCCGACTTGGAGCGATGCGTGGAGCTCGATCCCTACTCGAACGACGGACAGATGTGTCAGACTCTACTTCAGGATGCGCGATGAGGCGTGATTCGATCGGCGACTACTTGAAGACCGAGCGCCAAACGCGTCGGCTCTCCCTAGAAGAGGTTTCGAGCACCACGCGCATCCCGCGCAGGACGCTCGAATCGCTCGAAGGCGACCGCTTCGACGACCTTCCGAGCGGCGTTTTCGTGCGTGGGTTCATCAAGGCTTATGCGTTGGCCGTCGATATCGATGCGGATGAGGTTCTCGCGCGTTTCGACCAGCAGCGCCCCAAGACCCTTCCGCCTTCGCCCCTCGCATCCGTCGACAATCGTCGCGGATACGGGGCCGTTCTGCTGGCGATCACCACCGCGGCGCTTCTTGCGATCATCGTGGCCACTTTCGTCCTCGTGCGGCGGGCGCCTGCACAGGACGATCCGATTGAGCTATCCTTCCTGCTACCGTGCCGAGCCGAAGCCGCCAAAGTCGAGCACTCCTTCTGCGTTCCGTCGACTATCGGGACTCCGACCGCATCGTCACGCTCCTGACGGAAGACTACGGCAAGCTCTCCGCGCTTGCTCGAGGTGCTCGAAAGAGCCAGCGCCGCTTCGGTGGTGCGTTGCAACCGTATGTTTTGATGAGCGCGAACTTTCGGCCGGGTCGCGGCGAGCTCGCGCACTTGGAGAGCGTGTCGGTCGATCGTTCGTTTCACGGGATCCTTCGGAGCCTGAAGGCGATTGGCGTGGCGGGGGCCGCACTGAGTGTCATTCGTGAACGTGTGCCCGATCACGAACCCGAGCCCGCCATGTTCGACGCGGCGGTGCGCTTTCTGACCGCGCTCGACGACGGCGCGCCGGCCGAGGAAGCGCTGCTATGCCTGCAAATTCGGACCCTCGCATTGCTCGGTTTCGCTCCGACCCTGGACCGCTGCGTCCATTGCGCAAAGCAGCCCGCGCCTGGGAAAGCCGCCTCGTTCGATGCGGGACGCGGAGGAATCGTGTGCAGAGCATGTGGTGGCGGTCGGTTGGTGCTCTCTGCTGGAGCGCTTCGCCGCTGGGTCGCCATCGAGGCAACGACCGAGCTACCCGAGCAACCTTGGCCCGATCGCGAACGCCAAGAGATACACGACGCACTGGCGCAACTCGACGCAAACCATGCAACGGTCTCCGTCCGGGAGCGCACTGCGGCGGGGTCGGGCAGCTGGGAAGGCCGCGTTTCGTGACCGACATGCCTCGGCCAATCGAACTACGCGCGCCGCGTGGTGCCCGCGTGATGGAAATCGACTGGGCTGATGGGCACCGAAGCGCCTACCCGCACGAGCTCTTGCGTGGCTTCTGCCCTTGCGCGCAATGCCAAGGTCACCAAGGCCCCATCCGGTTCACGGAGGGCGGCGACCTCGAGTTGACCGATATCCAGCCTGTCGGCAATTACGCTCTTCGACTCGTGTGGCGAGACGGGCACCAGACGGGAATTTACAGCCATCGGTTCCTTCGGAGCCTGTGCGCATGTTCATCCTGCACCAGCGGCGCAACGAAATCACGCGAGTTTCTGCGCGAATAGAGCAGGTCCCCCCCGGTTCCACTCTGTTACCATGTACGCGGGGGGACCGAGTGACATTTCACGCTCTTATCGTCGACGACAGCAGCGCCGTGCGCGCATTCGTTCGAGCTTCTTTGGAGGATGCGGACTTCGCCCGAGTCGACGAAGCTGAGACCGGCTTCGAAGCGCTTCGCATGCTCGCATCCAATACGTTCGACGTGGTCATCGTCGACGTCAACATGCCCGACATCAACGGGCTTGAGCTCCTCGCTTTCATGAAGAAGAGCCCACGGCAGCAAGGCGCTCGCAAAATTCTCATCAGCACTCAGATCGACGGCAGGGATGCCAAGCGCGGCACCGAGCTTGGCGCGGATGCGTTTCTAGAGAAACCCTTCGAGGTCGAGGATTTGAGGAAGCTGATCCGAGCCCTGCTCGGCTCGGCCGAAGAGGCTTCCAGATGAGCGATCCGCGCGACAACGTTCAACAGGAGTTCTTGGCCGAAGCCCAAGAGCTCGTCGAGGCGTTGTCCCGCGATCTCTTGTTGCTCGACGAAGCCCATCATCGGAATGAGCGCATGGACCCGCGCTTGGTCAATGAAATCTTCCGCAGTGTCCATACCCTCAAGGGCATCGCTGGGATGTTTGGGTACAAGCACGTGGGCGCTGTCGCTCACGCCCTCGAAGACCTATTGGACGATCTTCGACTGGGACGTACCGTCGTCGGTCCTCAACTTCTCGACTTGCTCTTCGATTCCGTAGAGCGCTTTCAGCGACTCCTGGGACTCAACGATCAGCAGTCAGTCGACGAAGAGCCCGGTGTGCGCGCCTACGTCGCGGCGATTCGGGCGATTGGCACCGAGCCAGACGTAGATGCAGGCGATCCGCTCGACGAGTACGCCATCGAGCCCGCCGTACTGTCGGTGCTGACCGAGTACGAGGAGCATCGGCTTCGAGCCTGCATCCGTGAAGGTCTCCAGCTCTATCGATTGCGCGCCGCGTTCGACCTCACCGCCATCGATGAATCGATCGAGACACTACGAGACGTCGCGCGTGGTGACGTCGAGATCATCACGTACCTGCCGAGCATGGATGGGGGCAACGAAGACACGATAGAGCTCGTCGTATTGATCGCGAGCAGGGTCCCCGCGGCTGAGCTCAAGGTGCACTTCGAGGGCCGGTACGGGGCGATCGAGGCCATTGCGGCGCGAACCCAGCTAGCGACCTTGCCGCCGAGGCTCACTTCAATCCCCTCTGCGCCCGTCAGCATGGGACCTCAGTCCGAAGACGAGGCGAACCAGGCTTCCCTCCGCTCGGTGGCCAATTCCGTCCGCGTCGACATCCGCAAGCTCGACCATCTGATGAATGTGGTGGGTGAGCTCGCACTGGTACGTAGCGCCGTCAACCGCATCATCGATCGTTTCAAAGGTGAATCGATGCACCGACAATCGCTCATGGAGCTCGACCGCATCGGCCGAGGCTTCGAACGTCAGCTCGCCGATCTGCGTACCGGGATTCTGGACGTTCGCATGGTGCCGTTGGGTCAGGTGTTCAACAAGCTTGCTCGCATCGTACGGCAAGCAGCGCGGGAGCACGACAAGCAGATTCGATTGGTGGTGACCGGTGCAAACACGGAGGTCGACAAGCTCATCGTCGAAGAGCTCACCGACCCGCTCATGCATCTGGTTCGAAACGCCATCGACCATGGCATAGAGCCCGCAGATGCGCGCACGCGCGCCGGAAAGCGCGCGGAAGGAACGCTCGCGCTCAACGCGTACCACAAAGGGAGCAACGTGGTTATCGAGGTCGAGGACGACGGTGCAGGGATGAATGCGCACAAGCTCCGGGAAACCGCGGTTACGCGCGGCCTGTTGAGCCCGGATGCCAGCCGTGAGCTCACGCGCCAAGATATGCTCAACCTGGTGTTTCTGCCCGGGCTCACTACGAACTCCGAGATTACGGACTTGTCGGGCAGAGGCGTGGGCATGGACGTCGTCCGAACCAACATCCTTCGAATGGGAGGGATGATTTCAATCGCCAGTGAGCAGGGGATCGGCACCAAGATAACCGTTACGCTTCCGATCACGCTCGCCATCATCCGGGCACTCATCGTTACGGTTGCGTCGCGTACCTTCGCATTGCCGATCACGGCTGTTCGTGAGGCCATCCCGTACTCGTCGAGAGAGGTGCGCACGATTCAAGGGCGCGAAGTGATTTCATTGCGTGGCGAGACGCTCGCGATCTGCGATCTCGCCCGCTTGTTTGGGTTCCGAAGCTCGAGTCGCAACGAGGGCAGGTTCGTCGTCGTTGGCGCGATGGGCAATCGAGAGCTCGGAATCGTAGTCGATGGGCTCATCGGTCAGGAAGACGTGATCATCAAGCCTCTCGGGAAGAGCCTGTCCACGGTACGTGGCTTCGCGGGAGCCACCGACTTGGGCGACCAGAAAGTCGCGCTGGTGCTCGATGCGCCCGCGCTTTTCACCGAGTATTTCGACGGTTGGGATGCACTTCGGCCCGCGGAGACGCGTCCATGACCTCGTCTGCACAAAAGGCGACCCTCGTACCCGCCACGTATGGCGAAAGC
>JBAVOF010000368.1:0-5412 GCA_049691835.1 Polyangiales bacterium | reverse complement strand
CGATTACAGCAGGGCTCGCGATTTACGACACGATGCAGTACGTTCGATCGCCTGTCTCGACGGTATGCCTGGGTCAGGCTGCATCGATGGCGGCGTGGATCCTAGCGTCCGGCACGGTCGGACTGCGCAAATGCTTGCCCAATAGCCGTGTGATGATCCACCAGCCGCTCGGGGGCATTCGCGGGCAAGCGACCGACATCGAGATCCACGCACGAGAGATCTTGAAACTTCGTGAACAAATGAACACGATCCTGGCCAAGCATACAGGCCAGACCACCGAACGGATTAAGGACGACACCGAACGCGATCGCTACCTGTCAGCGGAGGAGGCCAAAGAGTACGGCCTCATCGACGATGTGATCGCGCCGAAGCGGGCCAAGTAACGCGCCAGAAAACACGGCAAATGCGAGCGGCCTAGTCCTTGCCGTGGAGGAGGCAGGACGCTAGACTCTCACCAGCAGGTACATGGTGGATCGCAGGCGAGATGACGGACATGGTAACCTCCAGTGCTCTTTCTGCGGGAAGTCGCAGAAAGAAGTAAAGAAGCTGATAGCCGGGCCGACCGTCTATATCTGTGACGAGTGCATCGGGCTCTGCAACGACATCATCGCCGAGGAGGTCGAGCGCGAGGAGTCTCTGACGACGTCGACACCGCTTCCCAAGCCGGCCGACATCAAAGCCATCCTCGACGAGTACGTGATCGGTCAGGAGCGTGCGAAGAAGATCCTCTCGGTCGCTGTCCACAACCACTACAAGCGCATCGACTCCAAGATCGGCGCCGACGACGTCGAGTTGCAGAAGTCGAACATCCTGCTGCTCGGTCCGACGGGGTCGGGCAAGACCTTGCTCGCGCAGACACTGGCACGCATTCTGAACGTTCCGTTCGCCATCGCCGACGCCACGACACTGACCGAAGCCGGTTACGTTGGCGAAGATGTCGAAAACATCATCGTCCAACTCCTGCAGAACGCAGACCACGACGTGGAGCGGGCACAGCGGGGCATCGTCTACATCGATGAGATCGATAAGGTCGCGCGCAAGGGGGACAACCCGTCGATCACCCGCGACGTGAGCGGCGAAGGCGTGCAGCAAGCGCTCTTGAAGATCATCGAGGGAACCGTAGCCAACGTGCCACCCAAAGGCGGCCGCAAACACCCCCAGCAAGATTTCCTACAGATCGACACGGGGAACATCCTGTTCATCTGTGGCGGCGCATTCGTGGGCCTCGACGACGTCATCGAGCGGCGCATCGGCCAACGAACCCTAGGTTTTGGCGCCGACATCCCCTCACGGAAAGACAAGAAGATCGGCGAGCTGCTCGAGCGCATCGAGCCCGAAGATTTGCTCCGAGCCGGCCTGATTCCGGAGTTCATCGGCCGCCTGCCGGTGATCGCGACGTTGCATGAGCTCAACGAGGAGGCGCTGGTCGACATCCTGACGAAACCGAAGAACGCGCTGGTCAAGCAGTATCAGCGGCTTTTCGAGATGGATGGGGTGAAGCTCAAGTTCGCCCAGGGCGCCCTGCACGCAGTCGCGCGCCTGGCGTTGAAGCGAAACGCTGGCGCCCGAGGCCTGCGGGCCATCATGGAGAAGGCAATGCTCGACATCATGTACGAGGTGCCGTCTCAGGCGGACATTCGCGAGGTCGCCGTCAGCGAGGAAGTGATTGTGTCGGGTGAGAAGCCGCTCATCGTCTACGAAAAGAAAGAGGCGGAGCTCGCCTAGTGCGGCCTGCGCCGGGCAACCCCGCTTCGAGCGGCTCTGAGTAGACCGATGTTTTTTCACCGAAACGACAATGACGAACAGAACCCCGGTGCCGGCGCGACCGACGGGGAAAGCTTTCCCTTGCTCCCGTTGCGGGACATCATCGTGTTCCCGCACATGGTGGTGCCTCTCTTCGTAGGCCGCGAGAAATCCATCAACGCTCTCGAAGAGGCGATGAGCCAGCACAAGGAGATCCTGCTCGCCGCGCAGAAGAAGGCCAAGACCAACGACCCTACCCCCGACGACATCTTCGAGGTCGGGACCATCGGCACGATCATCCAACTCCTTCGCCTCCCCGACGGGACGGTGAAAGTCCTGGTCGAGGGTAAGCGCCGCGCCCGCATCACCGAGTTCTTGCCCAACGATGAGTTTTTCCTTTGCCGCGTCGAACCGGTCGAGGAGGTCTACGCGGCCAACGTCGAAATTGAAGCACTGATCCGATCGGTTCAGTCGGCGTTCGACGTTTACGCCAAGCTCAACAAGCGAATCGCGCCCGAGATGTTGATGACGGTGCAAACTATCGACGACCCCTCGAAGCTCGCAGACACGGTCGTCGTGCACCTGACGAGCATCAAGCTCGCCGACCGTCAGGAGATTCTGGAGACCATCGATCCCGCAAAGCGTTTGGAGCGTCTGTTTCAGCTCATGAACGCGGAGATCGAGATCCTGCAGGTCGAAATGAAGATCCGCTCCCGCGTCAAGAAGCAAATGGAGAAGACGCAGAAGGAGTACTACCTGAATGAGCAGATGCAGGCCATTCAGAAGGAGCTCGGCGAGCGCGACGAGTTCAAGAGCGAGATTCAAGAGCTAGAACAGCAGGTCAAGCAGAAGAAGCTTTCCAAAGAAGCCCACCTCAAGGTGCGCAAGGAGCTCAAGAAGCTCAAAATGATGCAGCCGATGAGCGCGGAGGCGACGGTCATCCGCAACTACATCGACTGGGTGCTCGCGCTTCCCTGGGGCGACAAGAGCGAAGAGAACTACGACATCGACGCGGCGGAGCAGATCCTCGCCGAGGATCACTACGGGCTCAAGAAGCCCAAGGAACGCATCGTGGAGTATCTCGCGGTGCAGGCTCTCGTGAAGAAGCTCAAGGGGCCTGTCCTGTGTCTGGTTGGCCCTCCCGGCGTGGGGAAGACGTCGCTGGCCAAGAGCATTGCTCGCTGCTCCGGTCGCGAGTTCGTGCGCTTGTCGCTCGGCGGGGTGCGGGACGAGGCCGAGATTCGAGGCCACCGGCGCACGTACATTGGCGCCCTACCCGGCCGTCTCATTCAATCGCTACGCAAGGTCGGAGCCAACAACCCGGTGTTCCTGTTGGACGAGGTCGACAAGATGTCGGCCGACTTCCGGGGCGACCCCGCATCGGCACTGCTCGAAGTGCTGGACCCAGAGCAGAACCACAACTTCAACGACCACTACCTCGACCTCGACTACGATCTGTCCGACGTGATGTTCATCACGACAGCGAACACCCTGCAAGGCATTCCGCTGCCTCTGCGAGACCGCATGGAGATCATCGAAATCAGCGGATACACCGAGTTCGAGAAGCTGAGCATCGCGATGCGCTATCTCGTTCCGCGTCAGCGACAGAACGCCGGCCTCAGGGACATCGACGTCGAGATCAGCGAGAACGCCATCCGGCAGATGATCCACTACTACACGATGGAAAGCGGTGTCCGAAATCTCGAGCGCGAGATCGGCAGCGTCTGCCGCAAGATCGCGAGGCAGGTTCTCAAGGACGGTGAGGAGTCCAAAGCCAAGAGCTATCGTGTCGAAGCCAAAGATGTCGCCAGGTATCTCGGTGTGCCGAAGTACCGGCCGGACAAGGCAAACGAGAAAGATCAAGTCGGCCTCACCAATGGTCTAGCGGTCAATGCGTTTGGCGGTTCGATCCTCGAATGCGAAGTCGCGGTGGTTCCCGGAAAGGGAAAGCTCAACATCACCGGACTGCTCGAAAAGGGCATGCAGGAATCCGCGCAGGCGGCGATGAGCTACATCCGCTCCCGTCAGAAGGTGCTCGGGCTCGAGAAGGACTTCCACTCCAAGTACGACGTGCACATCCACTTTCCGAGCTTCGTCCCGAAGGACGGGCCGAGTGCGGGAATCACGATGGCCACCAGCATTGCGAGCGCTCTGCTCAAGATCCCCGTTCGCAAGAACGTGGCAATGACCGGCGAAATAACGCTGCGGGGCCGAGTCCTGCCGATCGGTGGGCTCAAGGAGAAGCTCCTCGCCGCACACCGCGCGGAGATCGACGTCGTGCTCATTCCCAAGGAGAACCAGAAGGACCTGAAGGAGATTCCGCGCCGCGTCCTGAACGCGCTTCGCGTCGTTCTCGTAGAACACATGGACGAGGTGCTGCGAGAGGCGTTGGCGCTCAGCGACCCGGACGCGCTTTTCGGCGAGCATCAGGTACGACCGCTCGAATACCGCCAAGGCGAGATCATCACGCCGGATACGCCGGATTCCGACGACGAAGTCCCTGAACCCACCGTGGAGCCGCCCGGCGCGCGCCAGTAAGCTGGGACACGCTCCGGGATCCCAAGCCCACGCTATCAAAGCGCTTTCCAGCGAAAGATCGCAGCGCCTCGTATCGACCCGGTCGTGCTCCGATCGGTGATGCTCGGATTTCCGTATGTGAGCCGCTGCGATCTTTCCCTGGAATCCGTCATCATTTCATCGTGTTGGTAGGGTGCTGAGTGTCCCGGTTGGGCAGGCGTGCTAGAAGCTCGATCTTTGAGACGTTCAGGGAGATTGGCGCAGTGGCTAGCGCGGCGCCCTTACAAGGCGATGGTCCCCGGTTCGAATCCGGGATCTCCCACAAATCGCGGGTGCGAGACGCGCCGGAGGGCCCGCGCGGCCCGGATCAGCTCGGTGAAAAATCGACAGATTTGTCGTTTTTCCGGCCTCCCTCTCAGGACAACGCGCCCTAGGTTTGCTAACTCTTGGTCAGTGACTGACCCATGGTCAGTTGGATTCGGAGGCGACCATTGGCAGTATCGGCGCGGAGAGAGCGGGAACGGACGGCCCGACGGGAGGCGATTCTCGACGCGGCGGGCGAGCTGATCGCAGACCAGGGCTACCACGAAATGAGGATGGAGAGCGTGGCCGAGGCAGCGGAGCTCGGCAAGGGTACGATCTATCTCTATTTCGAGAACAAGGACGCCCTCTGCGCGTCGGTGGCCACGAGGCTGATCGACACGCTCATTCCCGTGATCGAAAGCGCGCTGGACAACACGCCCACGGGCCTGGAAGCGGTTCGTCGGATGCTCCAGAAGTACTATGATTTTTCGATCGAGAACCCGCACCACTTCCGGTTCGCACTCGCTTGGCTGAGCGCGGGCGAGCGCATGGATGATTCGACCGAGGCGTTTCAGACCTACCGTGGCCGAGTAGGCGGGCTCTTGTCGCTCGTGGTCGCTGCGCTCGAACGAGGCCGGACTGACGGGAGCATCCGAGCGGAAGTCGACCCCGTACCCCAAGCCATTCAGCTTTGGACGAGCTTCCTCGGCGTGGTGATGGTGGGGCTCAACAAGGAAAGCATGGCGCAGAGGATTCCTGCGCCTGTGGATTTGGAGCAGCTCGTGCCCCTACACCTCGACTCGATGGTGCGGGCACTTTCGAACGAAGGGGCTTCATGATGCAAGGGGC
>JBAVOF010000367.1:0-3092 GCA_049691835.1 Polyangiales bacterium | reverse complement strand
ATCCCGATGGACGCCCCGCTGCGGCCCGATGTGCCGCAGCGATGCAGTGACCGCGCCGAGATCCTCGCGCAGGCGCCCGCGAGCGAGGCCGGCGGGTTTTCGGTGCCGCTCGTCCTCGAGGTTGAGGGATGAGCGGCTTCCCCTGGCAGAGCGCGTTCGAGATTCGGGAGCAGGTCGCCACGGGCGCGGCGAGCGCAGTGGAGATCACCCGCGGCTACCTCGGGCGCGCCGAGGAGCTCAATCCGACGCTCAACTGCTTTCTCACGATCGACCACGAAGGAGCGCTTGCCGCAGCCGCGCAGGTCGACCGCGCCCGAGATGCAGGTGACGCGCTCGGCCCGTTAGCCGGTGTGCCGATCGCGCTGAAAGACAATCTGTGCACCAGGGGGATTCGCACGAGCTGTGCATCGAAGATCCTCGGCGACTACATACCCCCTTACGATGCACATGTGGTCGAAGCGCTGCGCGCGTCGGGGGCCGTCATCCTGGGCAAGACGAACCTCGACGAGTTTGCGATGGGGTCGTCCAACGAAAACTCCGCCTTCGGCAACGTGCACAATCCCTGGGCGCTCGACCGCGCGCCAGGAGGTTCCTCGGGCGGCTCTGCCTGTGCAACCGCGGCGGGCCTGGCCTCGTTGGCTCTCGGGAGCGATACCGGCGGCTCGGTGCGCCAGCCGGCGGCGTTTTGCGGTATCACCGCGATCAAGCCGACGTACGGCCGCGTGTCTCGTTTCGGGCTCGTCGCCTTCGCGTCGTCGCTCGACCAAATCGGTCCGATGGCGCGCTCCGTTCGAGAGGCATCCCAGTTGCTCGAGGTGATCGCCGGTCATGATCGGCGCGACGCGACTTCGGTGGATCGCGAGACGAGTGACTACCTTGCGGCTTGCGATCGCGGGGTAAAGGGACTGCGGGTTGGGGTGGTCCGAGCGCTCATCGAAGGGCTCCAGGATGCGGAGGTCCGCGCGGGAGTCCAGGCCGCGTTGACCGCGCTCGAAAGCCAAGGCGCGACGCTCGTCGACGTGGAGCTTCCCCACGCCCGGCACGCCGTCTCGGTCTACTACCTCATCGCGACCGCGGAGGCGTCGAGCAATCTCGCGCGATTCGACGGGATTCGATACGGGCTACGAGTGGCAGGACGAGACTTGGCGGAGACGTATACCAATACGCGCGCGCAGGGCTTTGGGCCTGAGGTTCGCCGACGCATCATGCTCGGAACGTACGCGCTTTCGGCGGGGTACTACGACGCGTTCTATCTCAAGGCACAGCGCGTCCGCACGCTGATCCGGCGGGACTACGACACCGCGTTCGAGGCCTGCGACCTGGTGTGCACGCCTACCACCCCGACGCCGGCATTCGCGCTGGGCGAGAAGACGGGCGACCCGTTGCAGATGTACTTGGCAGACATCTTCACGTTGCCTCCGAGCTTGGCCGGTCTGGCCGCGATCAGCACCCCGTGTGGCCTGTCCCCAGCGGGGCTCCCCATTGGGATTCAACTCGTCGCGCGTCCCTTCGAGGAAGAGCTTCTATGCAGTGCGGGGCAAGTGGTCGAAGATGCGTGCGGGCTGGTCGGTACGCATCCGCGTCACTGCTGAGTGCGGGGGCCCGAACGCGACCGGGCCAATGCGCTCCTACTTCGTGTCGACCTGATTCGTTTCGTCGTCGCCGGATCGTTGGACGATGATGGAGGGCTTGCTGCGTCGCTCCTCTCCTGCGACCTCGATTCGGTTTCGACCCCGGGCCTTCGCGCGATAGAGCGCTTGGTCGGCCTGCTCGATCAGGGTTTCGGCGGTGCTGTCTCGGCTCAGCGTGGCAAGCCCGATGCTAACGCTGATCTGTTCGGGGCCGCCGTCGACCTGAGGCGTGCTCGCTAAGCGGCCGCGAAGCCGCTCCGCGACGATCCGCGCAGCCGCGAGCTTGATCTCGGAGAAAATGACGAGGAACTCCTCGCCGCCCCAGCGGGAGACGATGTCGTTGCGCCGCACGTACTCGGTGAGCGATTCGGCGATCTGTTGAAGGACGCGGTCGCCGGCGCTGTGTCCGAATTCGTCGTTGATTGCCTTGAAGTGATCGACGTCGCACATCGCCACGCACAGGCCCGTATTGTTGCGGCGCGCGCGCGCGATCTCCTCTTCGAGACGCTTGCTCGCGTGACGCCGGTTGTAGAGACCGGTGAGGCCGTCCGTCAGCGCCAGAAGTTGCGTTTCCTCCATGAGGAACAGCGACTTCACGACGACGCCCAAGGCATCGGCGATGAGCTTCACCGTGCGGATGTCGGTCTCCGCGCAGGCGTTGGGGCCGCCAAACACTTGCAAGGTGCCAAGGGTTTCGTCCCGAACGCGAATCTCCGCAATGTGGCAACGTCCCGCGACGGCAGTCTTGCCGGTGCCAAACTTCGGGTCGGGGGCCACGACCGTGTGGGTGAAGCCCAGGCTCTTCTCCGGTATTGCCAGCGCCGCCAACCCAGCGGTGGAGCCGGCATCCGGCCACGGCCCGCGCGCGCGAATCGAATAGGTCGGACCACCCGGCCCGAGAAGATGCAGAACCAGATACGGGCAGCCGATGACCTCGGCTGTGAGCTCCAAGACCTTGGCGCCAAATTCCTTCCGATCGTGCACATAGTCCATGAGCCGGCGGACCTCGGATTGCACCACCACATCGAAGAGATGGTGGTCGAGCACGGCGCTGACTCGTTCGAGGGGCGTGCCGGTCAGCTCGGGGCGAACACTGTCGCGTGGGGGCCGGCCTTTCATGAGCTGCGCCACCGCCGGCAAGAGCTTCTCGTCCATGTCTTCCTTGGCCAGGTAGACATCGGCGCCGGCGTTGCGACCCCAGAAACGAGTCTTGGCTTCCTTGGTGGCCGTCAGTAGAACGAAAGCGATATCCGCCATGCCGGGGTCGCCGCGAAAGACGCGGCAGAGCTGGACGCCCGTGATCGAGCCCATCTCGATGTCGCTCACGACCAGGTCGAACGTTTGCTCGAGCGTGAGTGCGAGGGCTTCTTCACCGGAGCTAGCTTCAGTGATCCGGAAGCCCATCGTCTCGAGCTTCTGCACGACGCGCCGGCGCATCGACGGACTGTCGTCGACCACCAG
>JBAVOF010000366.1:0-22625 GCA_049691835.1 Polyangiales bacterium | reverse complement strand
ACGGTTGAGATATCCCCTTACGACCCGACGAGAGGACGAATCAAGGAGAAGCTGACATGAAGGTTCGACCAAGCGTCAGAAAAATTTGTGAGAAGTGCAAGATCGTACGCCGCAAGGGCGTCGTGCGGGTCTTGTGTGACAACCCCCGTCACAAGCAACGGCAAGGATAAGAGCTAATGGCACGTATCGCAGGCGTCGACCTTCCCGGTCGGAAACATACGGTGATTGCGTTGCAGTACATCTACGGCATCGGTCCGCATCACGCGAAGCACATTTGCGAGGCGGCGGGGATTCCGGAGAGTAAGCGTGCTGACGATCTCGACGAGAACGACGTCAAGAACATCCGCGAGTGCATCGACTTGAACTTCAAAGTGGAGGGTGACCTCCGTCGTGAGATCAACATGCACATCAAGCGGCTCATGGACCTCGGCTGCTACCGCGGGCTGCGTCATCGGCGTGGGTTGCCCGTTCGTGGTCAGCGGACGCACACAAATGCCCGCACCCGCAAGGGACCCAAGCGCGGCCCGATGACCAGGAAGCAGTAGGACCATGGCGAAGGCAAAGTCCATCAAGGGCAAGAAGCGCAAAACCAAGCGGGTCGTGACGAGCGGAATCGCTCACATCCAATCGACCTTCAACAACACGATCGTCACCATCACCGATTTGACCGGTGAGGTGGTCTCCTGGTCGACGGCTGGCGCACGCGGCTTCAAGGGCTCGCGAAAGAGCACACCGTTCGCAGCGCAGCTGGCCGCCGAAGATGCTGCTCGCAAGGCACAGGACGCCGGGATGAAAACCATCGCGATTTTCGTGAAGGGTCCTGGCGCGGGCCGCGAGTCCGCGCTGCGCGCATTTCAAAACGTCGGGATGCGGGTCACCCTGCTTCGCGACGTGACCCCGATTCCCCACAATGGTTGCCGTCCGCCGAAGCGGCGGCGTGTATAAAGGCTGCGGAGGCAATTGATGACGAGTCCGACCCTAGTCGCGCGCAATTGGCGAGAGCTCATTCGACCGAGATCCGTTCCGGTGGATCATGAATCCCTGAGCGATACCTATGGCAAGTTCGTCGTGGAGCCGCTCGAGCGAGGTTTTGGCATCACGCTCGGCAATTCGCTTCGTCGCGTGTTGCTTTCCTCTCTTCAGGGAGCCGCAATCACAGCCGTCAAGATCGACGGAGCACTGCACGAGTTCACCTCCGTGCCCGACGTCGTGGAAGACGTGACCGAGATGGTTCTCAATTTCAAAGAAGTCGTTGTCCGCTCGCACACGGCGCGTACCCAAACGGTCCGCATCGAGAAAACTGGTCCCGGCGTCGTCACTGCGGGCGACATCAAGACCAGTGATCAGATCGAGATACTCAACCCGAACCACAAGATCTGCACTCTGTCCAAGGGCGGCCGGTTCGCTGCGGATCTGACCATCAATGTGGGCCACGGTTATGTCCCCGCCGATCGCAACAAGACGGCCGGTATTCCAATCGGTACAATCGCCATCGACTCGCTGTTCTCGCCGATTCGCAAGGTGAACTACGCCGTGACCAATGCTCGTGTCGGTCAGATCACCGACTACGACAAGCTGACCCTCGAGGTTTGGACCAACGGCGCAGTCAAACCAGCCGACGCCGTCGCGTATGCCGCCAAGATCCTCAAGGACCAGCTGACGATATTCATCAACTTCGAAGAGCACGATGAACCGACAGAGGAGTCGAGCTCGGAAGAGCCGCTCAACGAGAATCTGTTCCGCTCAGTGGACGAGCTCGAGCTCTCGGTTCGTTCCGCCAACTGTCTCCAGAACGCCAACATCAAATTGATTGGCGAGCTCGTACAGAAGAGCGAAGGCGAGATGCTCAAGACAAAGAACTTCGGGCGCAAATCGCTCAAGGAAATCAAGGAAATCTTGGCTGACATGGGTCTTTCCCTCGGCATGCACATCGACAACTGGTCGCAGATGCTCGAGCGCTGGAAGAACCAGCAGGCCAGTCAATAACGTATTTGGACTTCGGTCGCGGGTAGGTCGTCATGAGGCATCAAAAGGCAGGCAGAAAGTTCGGTCGCAACACCAGCCATCGCCGAGCCATGTTCAGGAACTTGGCCGGCAATCTGGTCCTGCACGAGCAGATCAAGACGACGGACGCGAAGGCCAAAGAGCTTCGGAGAATCGCTGAACGATTGCTCACGAAGGCCATTCGCCTCGGCGACGATCTCACCGTCGATGTCGCCAAGATCAAGGACGAGACGGAGCGCGATAGAGTCCTCGCTCGTCGCCTTCACGCTCGCCGACAGGTGGCCCGTTTCCTTCCGAAGCAGCTCGCCAAGACCAACCCAGACGGCACCGTCGAAGAGGTGGACCTCATCCACAAGCTCTTCACCGACATCGCTCCGCGATACATGGCCCGTGTGCAAGCAAACAAGGGCGGCGGTTACACGCGGATCATCAAAGTGAATCATCGGCGAGGCGACAACGCCCCGATGTCCTTGATTGAGTTCCTGACCTAGCCCCGCCCCACGGTCCGTAAGCCCTGGAGGCCGGTCGACGATGCAACGCGTCGGCCCCAGGGGCCGCCCGCGTCGGTACGCATTCTGCCTTTTTTGCGTTGCAGCTCCGGAGCGGGACCCGGATCAGGCCGCGACCACGGGTAACTTCGGGACCACCGAAGCTTGCGGGTAGAACTGCTTGCAGTAGCGTCGGTATTCGGCGATTGGCCCGTCGCCCTCCGCAAGGATTGGTTTATCCAGGTAGCGCTTCGCTTCCCAGATTGGGGCGTCCTGGCCCACCTCTTTGTCGAGTCCCATCGACGCGAATTCCCGCAGCAGGTAGGTGACCGGCCTCGGTCCCCAATGTTTCACCGAAGCGGCCGTGCGCAGAATGATATTGTCGTGGTCTACGGGACTCGACAAGACCAGGAGATTGATGTCCATACCGAACCCTTCCAAGCGGACCCGCACGAGCGAATACCCCAGGCCGTGGACCTCGACGTTGAACTTCGCAACGAGCGAAACTTTCCCCCCGATCAGGTATTTGATTCCGTAGGCCCCCTTGAGCAGGTGGCCATCGATTTCGAGGTTGCCCTCGTACCAGGCGTCGCCGAAGCCGTGCACCTGCACGAAGTGGCCCACGTCGACGCTGTTCTCACTGGTCTCCTGAGGGTGGCTCTTGACCTCGATTCTTCGGGTGCGGAAACCCGTCCAGCCTTCTGCCGGTCCTGGCAAGATCGGAACCCGCCATTCGGGCTGCTTTCCTTCCGGGTGGTACCACGCGAAAACGTAACCGTTGTGCTCGACGATCGGCCAAGTGCCCAGGATGGCCTTGCGTGGGACCGCCTTGCCGTACCCGGTACGCACACAGCGCCCGTCGCCGCCGAACTCGAAGCCATGAAACGCGCAACGAAGGTTTTCCCCCACGACCTTCCCGGAGCCGAGGCTCGCCCCCATGTGCGGGCAATAGGCGTCGGTCAACCGAGCCTCACCGCTCTGCGTTCGGTAGAGGATGAGCTCCTCGCCAAAATACTTCATCGGTAGGATCTGGCCCGCTCTGACCTCGTGAGAGGAGGCGACCGCGTACCAGCCAAGTGGGATCCCCGGGAAACGGAATGTCTCGACCAAACTCACTCTCCTACGAAGGCGGCCAAACCCACCCCATTATCGAGAGCGAATGTAGGCTCATCTCTGTCGCCGGGCCGAAAAACCGAGTGAACGGTTCTGAGCGAGGGTTGAACGGTATCACCAAGAAGCCGAACGGTGCTCGATCTCGCTGCAGCCACGAAAAAGGACTGCTTTCCCATGCGTATCAGCGGTTTCCCGTGAGCTGCTGATCTCTTTACAAGCTCTCGGAAGTCGATATTAAGGCCTCTGTGATCGCGCACATTCTGGGTCTACCGGGCACTCCCGGGGTCATGTTCCTCGTGTTCGCTGTGTTCGGGCTGCTGTACTTCTTTTCGCTCGCGTCACTCGCGTACTACCTGTACTTCAAGAAGTTTCGGGCGCGTTTCCATCCCGACTACGAGCTCGATCCCAGCGAGATGAAGTCTGCGGTAATCTGGGGGATCATCGCAATCGTCGGCAACGCGGCTCTCATGCTCCCGATTCACATGCTGATCGCGGATGACTATTCGCAGATGTACTACGAGGTCGGCGAGCACGGTTGGGGGTGGATTTTCGGGCAGGTGGGGCTCTTGTTGATCTTCACCGAAACACTGATCTACTGGACCCACTACGCGTTTCACCGCGTTCCTTGGTTGTGGAAGCACGTACACGAACGGCATCACAAGTACAAGGTGCCCACGCCCTACTCGGCGCTTTCGTTCAACCCAATCGACTCATTCCTTCAAGCTGTTCCACACCACATTGCCGCGTTTTTCTTTCCGGTCCACGCTGGAGTCTACCTCGCTTCGGTAACCTTCGTGACCCTCTGGGCGGTCTGCATTCACGACCGAGTGAGCTTCTTTCGATGGCCGTGGCTCAACTACACCGACCACCACACGCTTCATCACTGGTATAGCGACTTCAACCTGGGTCAGTACTTCACGTTCTGGGATCGCATCGTGGGCACATACCGAAGCCCAAAGATCGACTATGCCGACGTGCCAGCTGGCGTCATCTACCGGCCTCCGACGGTCTCGCCGTCCTCAAGGGCACCGACTGCCCTCGGTGGCCGTTCCGGCAACCGCCCACTCGGGCTCAGCGGGTGATCCTGAAGTCGGTGTATTCGCCCGTGTAACTTCGCCAGCGAACTTCGACGTCATCCACTCGGGCGGTGGACGGCCCCGCGTGGGCCCATGCGAGGAAGTCCTTCACGTCGTCCTCCTCGCCCTCGGCGACGATCTCGACCGAGCCGTCGGGGCGATTCTTCACCCAGCCGCTCAAGCCATGCTGTCGCGCTTCGCGCTGCGCGGTGGCTCGGAAATAGACGCCTTGTACGCGGCCTCGGACGACGAGGTGAATTCGTTTCTGGCCCATCGTTTACTTATTGCCCATCGGGTCGGTGCCGCAAACCTCAGCCGTATCGCACAGCCACGACGTGGATGTAGCCGAAAACCAACAGCTTGCCGACGTGGCGTCCGAGCGAGCCGCCGGCCTCCGCGGCCAGGCTCTTGGAGAAGGCGAAGGCTTCAGCCGCATGCACGGCCAACAAACCGAGAAACACCATCTTGCCAACCGAGGGCTGCGGAACCATCGACGGGAAGAGGAACGAACAAACCCCCCATACCCAGGCGGCAAGCACGGCGATTTTTCCAAATGCGATCGCGAGTTTCATTGCGCGAGCATACTCAATCGGGCAGCCGCATGACACCCGGCAGGGGGTCTTTCGGGGCATTGGCAGGGGCGGGCACGCCGAGCAATGCGGCGAGCGTCGTGGCGACCCGAAGCGCATCTACCAGTTCGTCGCTCGTCCTTCGCTCGATCGCTGTGCCCCACATCAGTACCGGAACGCGGCGATCGTAGTCCCAAGGCGTCCCGTGGTTCGTTCCCCCCTGCTCCGACAGCGCATCGAACCAGCCCGGCTCCGTCAACAAGTAGAGATCACCCGGGGGCTCGTCCGGGAGGCTCGCTCCCACGAGGCGTTCGATCGCGTCGGTGCTCGACCGCAGCTTCTGCGCGTCGTGCGCATCATAGACCGCGCGAACGCCTTCGACCTTCGGCATGGCTCTGCGCAGCGCTGCGGTCAGGGCGCCGCGATGTGACTTGCCTGCCGCCGTGTACGTGAACAATGGCGGGACGTAGCCCGCGATCCAGTCGCCATCGCCTAGCGCGGCATCGCCCGCTAGATCGGCGGCTGCGATCAGCGCCTTGCCTGCCAGTCGGCCACCGTCCCTGCCCTCGGCAAGGGCGCGTTCGGGCAAGTCCGCGACCCCGTGGTCGGCGGTCATCACGAAGGCGACCGGACCACGGCTCCGCAGCAGCCTCACGAAATGGGTGAGCGCACGGTCGATGCGTTGCAGATTGTCGGCGTACTCCCATGAACGCGCGCCCCAGATGTGCCCGACGATGTCGGTGCCGGAGATGCCCAACACGAGGAGATCCGGCACCTCGTCGGTACCCATCTGCTCGGCTTTCACCACGGCATAGGCCGCGGCGATCAGGTATTCACTCGCTTCGGGCGTTCCGGAGAACGCATACCAGGGATCACTCGCCTCTCGTGGGTCGTGCGGGAAAGTCGGGTACATCTCTCCAGGCCATGCATCTGGGCCGAAGTGCTTCTGAAGCTGCGCGGGATTGGCGGGCTCCCAGGTTTGGAGGAGCGGCTCCACTGGGTTTGCCGTTGTAAAATCGCGGAGCCATTCCGGCAGGACTCCCTTGGGTGCATAGTAGGTCGACGTCGTCAGCGCACGCGCGACCGCATCGTAGAAAACCGCTATGTCGGCGTGCTGGCCGACGGGCAGCACCGCAGATCGGTCCTTGAGCGCGATGCCCACGATCCGCGCCTTGGCGTCGCTCTCACGGTACAACACATCGGCAACGGTTTCCGAGCGAAGCGACGTGGGGCTGGAGTAGCGGTCCGGGTTTCCGATGACTGCATGCTCACGATCGTCGACCATTTGCCGGGATCCGAGCTCCGGGTCGAACACAGCGTTGGCGACGATGCCGTGTACGGCAGGCGTAACCCCAGTGGTCAGAGATGCGTGTCCCGGCGCGGTCTGTGTCGACGCATAGGGGAATTCCGCCGTATGGAACGCGCCGTCCTCATACGCGCGGCGGATCACGCTGTCACTTGGGAGCAGTGATAGCTCTTGGTCGAGCACCCATGATCCGAGCTGATCCAACACGATCAAGACCACAAGCCTCGGGGCCACCACCGCGGTATTGACCGGTTCAGGCTGCGGCAAGGTCGTGTCTGCCGTTGGCTCGACTTGGGGTTTGGTCGTCGCGCAGCCGGACGTGCCGGCGATCAGCACCGAGAGCGACGCGGCGAGGAGCGTGTACGCGGATTGCATTGGCCTAGTCGCCACGAGCGGAACTTAACGTGGCGAAAGGCCCGCCGCTAGGCGTCTCGGATGCGGACACTTGAAGCCATGGGGTAGGCGGCGCTAGAGCCCTGCTGAGAGATGAAGCAGTCGCTGCGAGGCTTGCATTCCAAAGCGCGGGTGGCCAGAGGCTGGTCGATGGGCTTCTTCATCGCAGGCATGGCAGCCCTGGGTGCAGGAGTGCTCATCGGAGGTATCGTCGCGGCGGCAACCCGGTCACCCGTGGGCTTAGGTGTCGCAGCGGTGATAGCCGCCGTCGGTGTGGCGATCGGTGGGCTCGGACTCTGGGAGAGCCGCCGCTTCGATCGACGCGCCAGACGCTTGCAAAGCACGATCTCGGAGCGACGTCTTTTGGCGCTTGCGGAGGAGCGGGGAGGGACCCTGCGCGTTGCCGACGTGGTGCGCGAGCTCCAAATCAGCAGCGCCGAGGCAGAGAGCTTCCTCGATGCCCTGGTCGACGAGATTCGTGTATCGATGCGGGTCACCGATGATGGCAACATCGACTACGTCTTTCGCGAGCTCGTCGATTCCCGGCGCCTGCACGTTCGGGTCGGCGCGGTCGACGCGGCCGGCGTCGAAGAAGGCGAGCCCGCCGAATCGACAGACGAAGGCGTCTAACCGATTGATTTCGTGATATTAATTTACCAGCAGGCTTGCGGCGGGTACCCCTCCGCCCGATGATTTGCCGACCGAGCTCGCCTAAGCTACATACGGCGGCCTCGCTCGGCGACGGAGCACAACAGCCATGAAACCCGACATCCATCCCGAATACAACCCCGTTACGGTGACTTGCGCCTGCGGTGCCTCGTTCGAGACACGCTCGACCAAGAGCATCGAGCAGGTGGACATCTGCTCGGAGTGCCACCCGTTTTACACGGGCAAGCAGAAGCTGGTGGACACCGCCGGTCGCGTCGAACGTTTCCGAAAGAAGTACGGGAAGAAGAGCAAGGGTGACACGGCCGAGGCGGCGCCTGAGGCGTCTGCCGATAACTAGGTGACCGTGCCCCGCAAGGGCGCCATATGGGCCATGATGGCTCAACCCTACATCGGAGGGCAGGCTGTCATCGAGGGCGTGATGATGCGCGCGCCCGCGTGCCTGACCGTCGCGGTTCGGCGGCCAGACGGGACGATAGCGCTTCGTGAAGGCCTATACCGCTCGCGCTGGTCGAAGAAGCTCTGGAAGCTCCCCGGTTTTCGCGGTGTCGCGATGTTGGTCGAATCGATGGTGATGGGCTTTTCGGCTCTTCAGTTTTCGGCGGAGCAGCAGATGAGCGAGGAAGAGCTCGCCCAGGACCAGGGCTCGGGTCGGCTGGCCGTCGTCATCTCGACCTTGCTCGCGCTCGGGCTTTTTGTCGCGCTGCCGCAGGGGCTCGCCAGCCTGGCCGCGAAGGGGGCCGATTGGGATCTGGGGCTTGCCGACACCGGATTTCACGTGTTGATCGGAGGATTCAAGCTGCTGATCTTCGTCGGGTATCTCTTCGCGATCAGCCGCATCCCCGACGTTCGACGCCTCTTCCAGTATCACGGCGCCGAGCACAAGACGATCCATGCCTACGAGAAGAACCTGCCGCTGACCGTAGAGAACGTGCAGGCCCAAACGACGCTCCACCCGCGTTGCGGTACCACGTTCCTCGTGGTCGTGATCGTGGTCTCGATCGTTCTGGGCTCGCTTGCGGCACCGCTACTCATGCCCGAGGTCGAAGGGTGGATGGGTCAAGCGGCGCTCTTGCTGATCCGGATCGCGCTTCTGCCGATCATCGCGGCCATCTCCTACGAGCTACAGAGGCTCAGCGCACGGTATTGTACGACGGGTTGGCGGCGCTTGGTGCTCTACCCTGGGTTCTTGTTTCAGAAGATTACGACCCGGGAGCCCGATGACGATCAAGTCGAGATCGCGATAGCGGCCATGGAGGCAGCCGCCTGGCGTAATCGCATCCGGGAGGCTGCGCCTCACGGCGAAGCACCGATTGTCTTTGCGAGTTTCGCCCGTTTCAGGGAAGTATTGAGCGCGGATGGCTCCTTGGGCGCCTCCCGCGCCGCCTAGAAATGCTTCCTATAGACAAGCTCGAGTCGCTCACGGCTCGCTATCGAGAGATCGAAGAACAGCTCTGCCAGCCCAATGTGGTGTCGGACACCAAGCGCTATACGGGTTTGACTAAGGAGCGCTCGGAGCTCCAACGGCTCGTGGAATCGTACGCGCGTTACGTGCAGGTGGTCGACGATCTCGCAGGGCATCGGCGAGCGCTTTCAGACCCCGACCTTCGGGAGCTCGCCGCCGACGAAATTCCGACCCTCGAGGCGGAACGCGAACGCCTCGAGAACGAGATCAATCTATTGCTCTTACCCCAGGATCCGAACGACGAACGCGATACCATCTTGGAGATTCGAAGTGGTACCGGTGGTGAGGAGGCGGCTCTATTCGCAGCTGACCTCTTCCGCATGTACTCGCGCTACGCGGAGACACAAGGATGGAAAGTCGAAGTCATGTCGCTCAGCGAAGCTTCGGCCGGCGGACTGAAGGAGGTCATCGCATCGATTTCGGGGGATCACGTATATTCCCGACTTCGCTTCGAGGGAGGCGTGCATCGAGTGCAGCGGGTTCCGGCCACCGAGTCGCAGGGGCGCATCCACACCTCGACTGCAACCGTAGCGGTCCTTCCCGAAGTCGACGACGTCGACGAGGTGCACATCGACCCCAATGATCTCGAGATCTCGGCCACCGCAGCGGGCGGACCTGGGGGCCAGCACGTCAACCGCACCATGTCAGCCGTGCAGATCAAGCACATTCCGAGCGGGATCATGGTTAGGTCCGAGCAACAACGCTCACAACACCAGAACAAGGCGAAGGCCTTGCAGATCCTATCGGCCAAGCTGTTGGAAATCGAGCGCGCAGCGCAAGCCAGTGCGATCAGCTCGGAGCGCCGAAGCATGGTTGGCACCGGCGAACGCTCCGAGAAGATCCGCACCTACAACTATCCGCAGAACCGAATTACCGATCACCGCATCCAGTTGACGCTGCACAACCTCGACCAGATCATGGAAGGCGATCTCACCGGGCTCTTCACGGCCCTTCGCAGTCACCACCAGGCCGAGCTCATGCAGCAACAATCTGCCTGAAGGCTTGTACCCTAGGGAATCAGTTTCTCTTGTCGAAGCTGTTTGGCGACGGCGGCGGTCATCGAGTCGATGACGTCGGCCACGGATTCCGGATCGACCGTGTCGGATTGACCCGACCAGACCAGACCGCCGGTGGCGACCGAGTACAGATTGGTTTCCAATCGAAAAGTCGTGTCGGTCTTGAAATAGCCCGGGTCGTGAACGGACGCGTAGCTGCCGCTGTAGTATCCGTAATAGCCGTAATACCCATAGCCACCGTAGTATCCGAAGTTCCTCGGCGCGACCGTGTGGGTAGAGCCGGGGACGTACTCTTTGTTCTCGTCGACGCTCAGCACCTGAGTGATCAGCAGGCCATCGTAGCCGCCGCCCTCGATCGCCCCGCGGATCTGTTCCTCGGTGAGCTGGGTGCTCTGTGGAAGATGCCCCCAGCTGGGAAGGGCGGTGCCCTCGTCGGAGGAGAGCGCTTTGGCGAAAGTGTCTTCGAAAAGCCGGCGACCCTCCTCATTTTGGCTCACACCGACGACGAGGAGCTTCTTGAAGACCGTTTGCTCGTAGCCTGGGTTGCGCCAGGTCAGTGGAATCGTGGTCTTCGTCTTGTCACTACATGCGGCAAGGGCCGAAATCGCGACGACGGTGATCAGCAGTTTGGACAGGGGAACGGTGTTCACGGGCCGGAGCGTACGGCAGCGGCTCGCCCAGCGCCAGCACAGCTTGACCGGGGAGGTCGGGACAGCGATCCGTGAGGAAACGATCTCGCTTGAGCATCATGCACAGGTCGCCTTGTCTTGACCCGTGCATCGTTACTCACTCGTTGTGCTCATCGTCCTGCTCGCGGCTGCATCTTGCAAACGCACTGCGCCGGCAGCCTCAGACGAGCCGGACGTAGGAGTCCGTCCGGAATGCAAGCTGGCCGATACCACCGGAGATCCTGACCTTTGCACGGCTTGGAGCGACGATGTCCGGGGAGGTTCCGATGAGAGTCCGGAACGCGCCTACTCATCGCCAATCTGGTTCACGCCGTGGCGAAACCCTCAGTCGGCGTCGCCGTTGGTGCCGAGGTGTCCTAGTCGGTCTTGCTTGGTCTTCAAGTAACCTCGGTTGTGATCGTGGGCTTGCACCTCGTGTGGCTCGCGACGTGTCACCTTTATGCCGTCGCGTTCCAAGCCCTCGACCTTTCGCGGGTTGTTGGTCATCAGGGCGATGGAGCGAACCCCGAGATCGCGAAGCATGTCTGCCGCGACCCGATAGCCGCGTTGGTCTTCCTCGAAACCGAGCGCGAGATTGGCGTCGACCGTGTCGAGGCCCTCGTCTTGCTTGGCGTACGCCCGAATCTTGTTACCGAGCCCGATGCCGCGCCCCTCTTGCCTCAGGTAGAGGACCGCACCTGCACCTGCGCTCTGTATGCGTTCAAGCGCCAGGTCGAGCTGGTCTCGACAGTCGCATCGGAGTGAGTGGAACGCCTCGCCCGTCAAGCACTCGCTGTGCACGCGAACGAGCAGGTCCTCGGCGCCTTCGATCTCGCCGGCGATCACGGCGAGGTGCTCCTTGTCTCCATCGATCTCGCGATACACGACCAGGTGAAACAAACCGAAAAGCGACGGCATTTGCGCCTCGGCGTATCGTTTCACGCTTAGTGTGTTATCGCCTGAATCGCTCATGTGAACAGGGTCGGTACCACAAGCTGCGCGTTTATTCCATGTGCCGTCATGAAGGTACGTGGGCCTCCGAGAGCTGTGCCAGCAGCGAGGCGACGGCCTCGGTGACGAGGCTCACCCGTTCTTTGACATCACCGGTCTCGAGGATTCGTTGACGCTCTTCCGGGCTGACGACGAGCTGATCGGCGATCACGTCCGCGGCTCGGCCAGGCGCGAGCTCGGTCGAGACCTGCAAGGAAAAGTCGGGTTGGCGTTCACGGACCTTTGCGGCAACGCGCGTCGCGCAGGCCATCATCGCGAGCATGTCGGACGAGGACGCCGCGCCGAAGTCGTCGAGCGGGACCGCACGGGCGCAGCGGTAGGAGTGGCCCAGGTTTGCGTGCTCGTGGAGACGTACCCGGTTGAGACCGTGCAAGATCACGTCGTGCGTGCCGTCGAACCGTTCCTGGTGTGCGACGATGCGACCTGCGCCGGCGATCTCGTGGATACGCGGATTGCCCTCGTACGCGCTTTCCCAACCTGGCGCGAGCAAGGCGACGGCCATGGCGGTGCAGCCACTGCTCAGGCAATCCTCCACCATCTCGGTGTAACGCGGCTCGAACAGATGCAGGGGTAGCGCCGTGCCGGGAAAGAAAACGACGCGCGGCAGAGGAAACACGGGAAGCTTCGCCAGCTCCTCAGCTGACAGCGGCGTGCTCGGTTGCCATTCCATCCGGGGTCCCTATTCGGACTCGTGCCAGAGCACTCGGAGTGCTCGCGGCAACTGCGGACTTCCAAGCACGTCGCAACTCTCGCAGGCCAGGGGAAAGTTCCCCTCGTCACAAGACTGGCATTCTGTCAGCACGGACACCATCGCAGTCAGCTCCTCTCGCAGCTTCCGGAGCTTTGCAATCTTCTGTTGCATGGTGTCGATTTGCTCGGTCAACACGTTGGACATCCGTTGGCTGGCTTCTTCGGGACAGTCACAGTCGGACTTGAGGCAAAACAGGTCCTTGATGTTCTGCACCGACAGTCCCGCCTCCCGGAGGTCTAGGGCCAGTTGTAGTTTCATCAACTCACGTTCCGAAAAGAGCCGATTGCCGCAGGCGCTGCGGCGCGCCGGCTCAATCAGCCCTTCTTGCTCATAAAACCGTACCGTCCGGAGCGTGCTGGCGCTCAACCGCGCCATGTCGCACGTGGTGAGCAAATCTCCACAATCCGGTTTCGGGATGCCTGGTGTCTGTGAGTCTGTCACGGTCGAAGCTCGAAAACGTGTGTGTTTCCAGGAGCTTGGCAAATATGGAGGTCCGCCCTTACATGTCAAGGCTTGGGGGCCATGCCCGCGGGATTGTTCAGCAAAGCCAGGTAGGCTTGTTCGATCGCCTCGAACCGGACGCAGAATGTGTAGAAGTCGCGGTCGCGAACGGCCCCGTAGGCAGCGAGCGCGTGTTCGACCCTCGGCTGATCCCGGGGCGCCGTCTGCAACTCGGTGCCCCAGCCGGGCAGGTCCTGGCCGAGGAGCACCTCCAGGGCGATGCCCATTGGATTGAAGCTCAGCGAACAACGCTCGAAATGCAATCGCCAAGCGGCGTACTCGTCGGAACCCGTCACCCAATTTCCGTCGTCGAGCTGGCGCCGCAGAAGCTCGCCGAAATACGCACCAGTCATCGGAGCGACCAACGACACGATCTCGTGCCGGGGAGAGTCGACCAACGTGGCATAGTGGTCGAGAATCGGGAGTGTCTCCTGGCTCAGATCGAGCTCCAGGCCAGTGGCGTTCTTGACGGAGGTCACACAGGCCACTGTGAGGTCCATCACGGCGGTGTTGGCTTGCATTGCAGCCCCACGATAGCCTGGTTCGCCGAACTGGCCATCGGCCCAGGTCGCCACGTTTGCATGGCGGTGCATGAAATTGTGCCTTGCGCGTCCGGACAACGGCTCGATGGTGTTTTTGTGCGTGCAAATCGCGCGGCGATCGAGCTACTGCTCGTGCTGGACGGGACTTCGACCGGGCGCGAGCTTTCGTGTAACATGGGGGATTCGGGGTAACTGGCGAACGAATTCATGCGGATAGGCATATTTAGCGACGTACACGCGAATCTCGAGGCCATGTCCTCCGTCATGGAGGCCTACGCCAACGAGGACATCGACGCGTACTATTGTCTGGGCGACGTGGTCGGGTATGGCGGTAGCCCCAATGACTGCGCCGATATCGTCCGGGACGTCGCCGAAGTTACCATCCTCGGCAATCACGATGCCGCCGTCGCCGGTAGGATGGACTACAGCTACTACTATGAGGCAGCCCGCGAGGCGCTGGACCTGCATGCGCGTGAGCTGACTGCGGAGAACATGGCCTGGCTCAAGCAACTCCCCTACAAGCACTGCTTGGAGGCGATCGACGTGGACCTATGCCATGGATCGCCGGTTCGCCTCGAGGAGTTCGAGTACATTTTTGCGCCCGACCAGGCGGCCGAGTGCCTTCCGATCTGGAAAGAGCTCGGCCACATCACGCTCATCGGTCATTCTCACCTTTGCAAGGTTTTCGCGCTTCGCCCCGGCGAGGTGGAGGAGCTGCCGCCCGAGGATTTCGCGTTGCAGGACGGCACCAAGTACATCGTGAGCGTCGGCTCAGTCGGTCAGCCGCGCGACTACGACAATCGCGCCAGCTATACGGTGTACGATAGCGATTCGCGGACCTTCCACTTCAAGCGCATTGAGTACGACATCGAGGGCGCCGCCTCCAAGATCTTCGGCGCCAAGCTCGAACGCAACTTCGGCCAGAGGTTGTTCATCGGGGTCTAGTCGGCGTCTAGGAACGGAACAGGCCTTCCCAGACGGGGCGTCCGTCTGCAGGAGCGTCGAGCGGTGGCTTCTGCATTTCGCCGATCGCGCAAGCGTATGCTTGGAGCGTATCATTGGCCACGAGCCGTGCTCGAACGTCTGCGAGCGATGCGGGATCTGCGCCCACACACTTGAGGCTGGAACCGAACGATTCCATTTCTCGAAGGGCTTCGTCGAGGCTTCGGACCGGCGCCAAGCTCACGTTCCGATAGGCAGGGCTCCACCTGACCGGCCGGGCTGGGCGAATTGCGACCGCGTACGAATCGCCACGCACCACAATTCCTTCGACCTCGGCGACCCCCCTCCATTGAGCCTGCGCGACTCCAACCGCCATCGGCAGGGGTCCGCGCGGAAGCGTGCGACTAAGCGGCCCGAGGCCCTCGTCAGCCAAGCGTTTGCCGAAATCCGCCGCCGATCGGGATGGTGTGTCCTGCACGTACACGATTTGGGGAGAGAGGCATCCACGCTGGTCGTAGGCGCTGATGTCTAGAGAGAGCGCCGCGATGGTCTGGTCGATCTGTGCGTGTTCGAGTCCCGCAACTCCGCAATATGCAACGCTAACGCCGTGCCCGTGTGCGATCAGTGGGGTGTCGCCGAGCCGGGGCGCCATCGCTGTGATCGTCTCGTCGGTGCCGTACACCGAAACCGCGTCTGCCGATTCGGTGAGTGCCTCCTCGCGCTCGACGTCACCTCCCGGAAAAACCGCCAAGTCCATCGCCGCGCCCAAGCTGGCGTCAGCGGCGCGCAGGGCGTCTCGGACCATCGCAGGGAACATCGTCTCCTTCGAGGATGCTTTCACCAGGACGGGCACCCCGAACAGCAGTGGGACGACGATGCCTCGCGCCGAAGCGGTGAATACGTTGCCGGCGACAATGACCGCTAGCAGTCTGATCGGGTCCACCGCGTGGCGGCTCTGACCCTGGGCTTGGCGCACCAATCCGCGCATCGAGTCCGCACCAATGGTGTCCAGGGTCGTGCGGATTGCCCATTGCACCATGGGAACGCTCAAGCCGGTCGCGTCGGACAAAGCGCTCCTCGCGCGGTGGGCATCCAGCTCGAGCTGTTCGACCGCACGAACGAGCCAATAGGCGCGCTCGTCGACGCTCGCCGCGCGCAGCACGGCCCCCGCTTCACGTACCGCCGCGGCGCGCCCGCGGATTACCGAAGAAACGTCGGTCACGGTCGCCCCCCCAACGCCTGATCTGCCGCGAGAGAGCAGCCCCGCGGTGTCGCCCCTGGCGCGCGACCGAGCACGACGATGCCGTCGTCGAGACGTCGTGCCAAGTCGGCCGTTTGGATGCAGCAGACCGAGTCCAGATTCGCGGTGTCGTCGATTCGAAGAAGGCCAATCGTATCCCCATCGACCGGTTCGAGCGTGTCCGGGTCGACGGGCGTGGCACGAACCCACGGTGGGATCCACAGCCGTCTGGGGCCGAGGGAGCCGTCGAACTGCTCTCGGAGCGTCGTCTCGTACATCTGGGAGCTCAGCTCGGTTGCTCCGAACTCGTTGATAATCCAGGGCGCGCCAACGCCATACCGTGCGCTGATCGCTGCGAGAAGGGCGTCGGGGTCCACCTCACGTGAGCGCCCCTTGTAGCCCCCGGTCTGCATGACGCGGCTTCCTACTGGGAGCTTGAACCGTGTCCTGCCGAGCCCATCCTCGGCATGCACGAACGCGAACGAAGTGCCCAGAATGGCCACTGGCTCGCCCGAGGCCTCCGCACTCCCAAGTCGAGCGCTCAGGCGTTCCAGGTCCAGCGCGCCGCCGTCCCAGACCCAACTGCATTCGGTCCCGAACCATTCGGCGAAACGGCCGAGCATGTAGTCGAGCGAAGAGTCGGGGACTTCGTCTCCGCGCGGCGCGAGCATGACCAGCCGCATCTTTTCGACGTCTGGAAAGAGCATGTGTCGGGCTGCGACCCGGGCCGCCAAATCATAGAGCTCGAGGTCGCAGTACACATGCACGCTTCGCTCGGAAGAGGTGGTGCCGGAGCTTCGAAACGTCCGGCAGTCGGCATCCTCGGGGTGGGCGGCGATCCGCCGGAACCGAAATACGTCTGTCGGTAGGGCCGGAGGCCATGCGTCGTGCCACTGCAGCCGGCCGTACTCCGGAATTCGGTTTGCCTGCCAGACGGCGATGTCTTCGATCAGCCGGTCTCGCGCCGCGACTTCGGCTGGCTCATTGACCTCGAAGCCTCTGATCAACTCCTCGACTCGCCGCTTCAGGCTTGCCCGGGTGCTCAAGGGTTCTCCAAGACTTCGCGCAACGCCGCGACAAACCCCTGAAGTTGGGCCTCGCCTATCGTGACCGGCGGCGCCAGCTGAACGACATCAGCGTTCGTGCCGGCGGGCAGCACGAGATATCCGCGTTCCAGGAGAGCCCGGGTGACCGTCAAAGCTTGGCAGGATTGCTCCAACTGCAGGCCAAGCATCATGCCAGCATGCCGGACCTCGGAAACGCCCGGGAGTCGCTCCGCGCGCAGCGCCACTGCCAGAGCGTCACCTCGCTCTGTTGCTCGTCCGGTCAACCCTTCGCGCTCGATCAGCTCGATCGTCGCAAGGGATGCCGCCGCGCCAAGCGGGTCGCCGTAGAAGGTGCCGGTGTGAATCGCCTCGCGGCTCGGATCGCCCCACGCCCGCATGACGTCTTCGCTAGCGACGCAGGCGCTGACCGGTAGGCCCCCGCCAAGCGCCTTACCTGCGCAGATCACGTCCGGTGTGACGCCCTCGCTGACCGATCGCCACCAAGCACCACAGCGTCCGATGCCGGTGAAGATTTCGTCGACGATGAGGAGCGCATCGTGGTGCGTGCAGGCACGCCGCAGCGCCTCGAGAAAACCCGGGACGGGTAGGCGAACGCCGGCACGCCCTTGAATGGGCTCGACGATCACCGCGCCGATCCCGCTCCAGTCCCGGGGTAGAGCTCCAATCGCCGCATCGAGATCGACATCGCACCCCGGCCACGGTACGAAGTGAACGCCGGACTGCAGCTGAGCTTCAAACGGTTTCCGGAACCGCTCCGAGAACCCGGACACGGCAAGCGGACCGTAGGTCAGGCCGTGATAGCTGCCTTCGAATGCGACTACGCCCGTCTTACCTGTGGCCATTACGGCTGTCTTGAGCGCAGCGGTGACCGCATCGGCGCCGCTGAGCGAGAGCATTGCTCGCGCCTGTGGCCAGGGGGACAGGGCGCAGAGTCGCTCCAACAGCTCGACCTTCAGATCGGAGGGGTGCAGATCGCCGAGCGCGTGTAGTAATCGATCCGCCTGGCGCTTGACCGCGTCGACGACTTCGGGATGACAGTGCCCGACGAAGGCCACGCCGAATCCCGACGTGAGATCCACGTACCGGTTGCCATCTGTATCGAGGACGTTGGCGCCTCGCGCTTCCACCCAGACGATTGGGTCGTGACTGGCTCCGCTCTGCTCTTCGCGCCGTTTGCGCCGGGTGGTGAGCGAGGGGCATTCGCTAGCCGCCAGGCGTTGCACCCACGCTCTTCCGGCCGCTGCCGGAATCGGAGTTCGGACCGCCGGTAGCGCATCACCGAGTTCCACTCGGCTGTCTTAGCACGACGACCGAGAGGCTACTCAAGAGCCAAACGGCTTAGGCTTCCAAGGGTAGAAGACGAAGCCTCGTTCGCGGGCCTTGCGCAGCATGTCATGGCCGTCGATGAGCAGGATGTCGATTTCCACGTCGTGGGTTCGACTGGCTTCACAAAGGTCCTTGATGATCGCGGTCACGTTGTCCCGATAGTTATCGGTGATTCGCAGGCCGACGGCCGGGCTCGGCTCTCCGGCGGGCCGTGCGACCTCGCAGTACGACGCCCATTCGATCTCGAAGTAGCCTCGCAAAACGTTGCCCAGCGTCTGGAGCAAAGCCTCGTCCGGGGGGTACCTGAGGTCGACCAGCTTGATTCCGTCGCCGATCGACGGCGCGGCGACTCGCGCTGGCCGAACCGTCTTCGCTTTTTCCGTCTTCGCCGGTGGCGGCTTGGTCTTTTTCGATGACGGCCCGGGTTCCAGCGGGCCCGTGCCGATCGGGCCTATCGCCGGAAGCTTGAGCTTGCCGGGATCCAGGGAGGGCAGCGCCTGAACTCCTGGTGCGGTCGGCGCATCGGAATTGAGCCGGGGCGCCGCGGACGACGTCGGTGGCGTTGACTCCTCCTTGCCGATCTCGTCTTGCGTGGTCACCGTCGACGGCGAAGCCGGCTTCGGTCGCCGTTGCGAACGCGGGATGATGCTGGCGGCCCCGTACGTCCCCCCGTCCCCGAGCTTTGCAGGGCCTACCCCTACTTCTTCGATCTTCGCTCCGGGCGGCTCGCTTTTGGGCTTGTGCGCCGGTCGCGAGCTCTTGCGTTGCCGCGCCGGCGGTCCGCTTTCCGTCAGCGCGGCACGAGGTTTGGTAGGAGGTTCGCTCTCATATGGGATTTCGTGCGGCTTCGTCGGTAGATCGCTCAGCCGATCGAGCTTCTCCTCATGCCTCGGCGCCATGCTATACATCGTCGAGGTCGGTTCCACGGGCGGGGGGAACGAGCTCGATGCCGTCGTATTGTCCGGCTGAGGCGGGGGACGCGAGGTGCGGAACGGACCCGTGCTGTCCATCTCGCGCAAGATCGGTTTCAACTCGTCACGCACG
Source organism: Polyangiales bacterium (assembly GCA_049691835.1). Lineage (GTDB taxonomy): Bacteria > Myxococcota_A > Polyangia > Polyangiales > Houyiibacteriaceae > SG8-38. The sequence goes on along the minus strand of JBAVOF010000366.1, from coordinate 3,437 downwards.
TACTCGAGCGAATGCTCCGAGCCGATGTCGATCACGAGGTACGCGTACTCGCGCGTCCATGCGTGGCGTAGTATGTCGCCGCCGATCGCCCGGTGCATTGCTATCGTGCCGTCTGCTTCGAGCCAACCGAACCGTGTCGCCGCGCGCTCGAGCTCTGCCTCCGAGCTGAACACCGCCAGAGCCTCTTCTGCGTTGGCATTGATCAGGGTGCGATACCCCTCTGCTCGTGGCTCCCAGGTCGCCAACCAGACCGGTCTCAGCGCCAGCGCATCGAGGGCCTCGGCCTTGGGGCCGGGGCCTTTGCACGCTTCGTCGAGCAGAAACTGGAACGCATCGATGCCACGCTCATCCACTGGGCTTGCCATCCCGACTACACCATCCGCTTATCATTGTAATCCTGAAGGCGTATCGGGACGCAAGTTTTCTCTGATGCTTGACAGTCCCCTTTCGGCGGCTAGGCTCCGCGCCTGTTTTCCGGGCCCAGATAGCTCAGTTGGTAGAGCAGTGGACTGAAAATCCTCGTGTCCCTGGTTCGATTCCAGGTCTGGGCACCTCGCCCCACAGCCTCAGAAAGCTAGGCCGACGTGGACAGCCGATGGTCCGACACAGACGCGCAAGCGACGATCGAACGATATCGCGGCGATCCACGGGTCAATGAGGACATCGCACTTCGGGTCTATACATCCAGACTGATCGGGGGGGACCCGGCATTGGTGCTCCACGGTGGGGGCAACACCTCCGTCAAGACGACGGTCATCGACGATGTCGGGAACACCATCCCGGTTCTCTGTGTGAAGGGCAGCGGCTGGGACCTTGCCAGTATCGAGCCTGCAGGTCTGCCCTCCGTTCGCTTAGAGAGCTTGGGCGCTTTGCGCCATCGGGAGGCTATGTCCGACGAAGACATGGTGAACGCACAACGCATTCGTCTGATCGACGCGAGTGCGCCGAACCCCTCCGTCGAAACGCTTCTCCACGGGTTTCTTCCGCACAAATTCATAGATCATTCCCACGCGGACGCGATTTTGGCGCTGGTGGATCAGCCGGAAGCGGAAGCGATCTGCCGTGAGGTCTACGGGGCGCGCCTCGCCGTCGTTCCGTACGTCATGGCTGGCTTCGCGCTCGCCAAGCTGGCGGCCGAGGTCTACGAGCGGGATCCTACCGTCGAAGGCCTCCTTCTCCTCAAACATGGCTTGTTCACGTTTGGTGGTACCGCGAAAGAGAGTTATGAACGACATATCCAGGCCGTCGATGCGGCAGAGCGTTTCGCGGCGGCAAGACGGAAAACGCCGAGGGTCTCTCATGGAAGTCCCGAACCGGTCCTCTACGAAACGCTCGCGCCAGTGCTTCGCGGAAGGCTTGCCGGGGCCGACCAGCGCTACCTGTTGACCTTGCGCCGCAGCGCGGCGATCCATGCGTTCTTGGGGCGACCGGACCTGGCGAGCGTCAGCCAGCGTGGGACAGCGACGCCCGACCACGTCATCCGGACCAAGCGCTTACCCTTGTTGCTCGACATCGGGCCGGCGATGGACAGCGACGCCGTGGCTGCGCATGTCGACGAGAGGCTCACCGCTTATCGCCGGGAATACGCTTCCTACGTCGAGCGAGAGGCGCACTGCAAAGGACGCCGCGTCGCGCGGCTGGACCCAGAACCGAGGGTCATCCTGGTGCCCGGGCTGGGGCTCATAGCGGCCGGAACCTCGGAGCAGGCCGCCGAAATTGCCGCAGACATCTATGAGCACACCATCGAGGTGATCGAGGCCGCCGAAGCGATCGGGCGCTATGAGGTCCTGTCGGCCGCGGACCTCTTCGACATGGAGTATTGGTCGCTCGAGCAAGCCAAGCTCGGCAAAGGGAAGCCCAAGCCGCTGCAGGGCAGGGTGGTCTACATCAGCGGAGCCGCGCGCGGCATCGGCGCCGCATGCGCCAGGGCCTTCGCCGACTCAGGCGCGTCGCTGTATCTGAGCGACCGGGACGAGGCTCCCCTTCGTGCGCTAGCCGAGTCGCTGGGCGCTCCTTCGGACGTGGTGGATGTCACGAGTGAGGAGAGCGTGCGCGCGAGCGTAGAACGCTGCGTTCACGTTTTCGGAGGCATCGACGGCGTCGTGTCGAATGCGGGCATGGCGCCGCAGGGGGACATCGACACGGTCTCTACTGCAGATTTCAAGCGCAGCTTCGAAGTGAATTTCTTCTCGCATCAATACCTCGCTTCGGCGGCGACGCGCATCCTGCGCGCCCAAGGTGTCGGTGGCTTTCTCTTGTTCAACGCGTCGAAAGCTGCGTTCAACCCTGGCAAGGGCTTTGGCGCGTATGCGATTCCCAAGGCTGCGGTGGTCGCACTCATGAAGCAGTACGCGATCGAATGCGGATCGATCGGCGTGCGTAGCAACGCGGTCAATGCGGATCGGATTCGAACGGGCTTGCTCAATCAGGAGGATGTCGAGCGTCGCGCTCGGGCTCGGGGGCTCGATGCGGATGCGTACTATCGCTCGAATCTCCTGAACCACGAGGTCACGGCCCAGGACGTAGCGAACGCGTTCGTCAACCTGGCGCTCGCGCCGAGCACGACCGGCTGCGTCGTCACGGTCGATGGTGGCAACATCGCTGCGTCGCCGCGCTAGTACTGCCTGCCCAGACTGGTCGCAGTATTGGCGCGGGGCACATCTGCCCCGTTGCGCAGCGCCAAATACAAGGCACCAAAAAGCAAGATCGCCATGGGGGCCCCGAAGAGAAGGCCGATCCCGCAGAGCATCGCCGACCCCGCTACAATGAAAAAAGCAAGTAGACCCACGCCGATGATCCGCCAGCGCTTGCCGCGGGCCATGCGCCAGGAGTAAAGGATCGCGTCGATCGGGCCGGCGTCATCATTGAACGCGAGCTCCGCCTGCATGAAGGCGACACCGGTGAGCAGGTAGACGTATAGGGGCAAGAGCACGAGCGCGGCGATTGCCGCCGGTCTGCCCGCATCGTCCATGATCTCGCTCATGGGTGTGTCGAGATCGACCGGGCCCACGAACATCAGGAAGACAATCACGATGACGGGAAGCACGATCAAGCCGGCCGTCAACGCGACGGCGAGCGACTGAATGACGTATTTCCAAATCTTGGAGAGCTGGCTGAACAGAACGCCTATGCTCATGGGCTTGCCGTGCAGCCCGCGGACGGCCATGGCCCAGAGCCCGAGGGAGAACACAGCCGCAAGCACCCATTGGACCAGTTGCATTGCGATCTGGGCGATCACGTTGACCACGGTGAACGTCGAGCTTGCCGTAGCCCCGCCTTGCTGAAAGGCACTGACCAAGCTCCAGGTCATGCTCATTGCGACAGGGATCCCGAATCCGAGCAGCCAATAGAGCAGCATCGCGAGCACCCAGGTCGCGAGGTCCCTGGTCCAGGCCTCGGAGGCCCGGGAGAGCAGAGCGGTCACGGTGACGTTGTCC
>JBAVOF010000365.1:0-2223 GCA_049691835.1 Polyangiales bacterium | reverse complement strand
GCTACAGGCAGCCCGTGCGCGCGTCGCGGAAGCGGAAGCCGCGTTGCAGCGTGCTGACGAATCGTTCAAGCGCACGAAGCGGCTCGCGGGGAAGAGCTTGGCGAGCGACAGTACCCTCGAGACGGCCCGGTCAGAAATGGTCAAAGCCCGTGCCGTCGTGCAAGCCGCACGGGCGGAGCGCTCTGCGGCTCAGAATCGCGCGTCGATCCGCGGCCGCGACCGCGAGCGCACCAGCATCGTTGCTCCGCGCGCTGGGCTCGTACTCGAGGTTCCACCGCACACGGGGATGATCGTCGGCCCTCGCGACCGCTTGTTTCGGATCGGCGCTCCGGCCGACCAGATGAAGATAGTGGCTCCGATCGGGGAAGCGGACATCGGGGAGGTGGTCGCTGGGCTCGGTGCGAAATTCGAGGTCCCCACCTATCCGAACCGGGTGTTCGAAGCGACGGTGAAGCACCTCAGTCCCGACCCCCATACCGAGTACGGAGCGATCTTCTACGACGTGGAATTCGCCACCGAGAATCCCGACCACGTGCTTTTGCCCGGGATGACGGCTCAGCTCCGAATCAAGGTTGCTCAAGTCGACGATGTGCTTGCGGTGCGTGAAGCGACCCTTCGGTTCACCCCCGAAGGTGCGCCGACTGCTCCGGCTCGTAGTCGCGTCTGGCGTGTCAAAGGGTCGGTGCTCGAGGAGATCCCGGTCGAGGTGGGCCTCTCAGATGGGGCTCTCACGGAAGTCAGACCGAGCGAGCCCGGAACGCTCGACGTCGATGACCCCATCGCGATCGGATTCGCGCTTGGCGGCGAAGGACAATCGAATTCCCCATTGCTCTCGCTACGGGGTCGACGATGAGCGGCTTCCCAATCGTCGACGCCCGAGGGATTCGCAAAGAATTTCGCAACATGACATCACCGGTGCTCGACGATGTGAGCCTGACCATCGACGCTGGCGAGATAGTCGCGTTACGGGGCCCATCCGGATCGGGCAAATCGACGTTGCTCAACATCGTCGGATGCCTCGACGGTCCCACGCGTGGAACCTACGCGCTGGGAGGACGAGACGTGTCCATGCTGAACCGCAAGGAGCGAGCTTGGGTGCGCCTTCACTATATCGGCTTCATCTTTCAATCGTTTCATTTGATCTCCGACAACACGGTTCTCGAGAACGTCACGCTACCTCTGTACTACATGGGCCTCGGCAGAGACGAGCGCGAAGCTCGCGCGATGGAGCTCATCGAGCGCGTCGGCCTGGGCCATCGAATCAATCACCGACCCTCGCAGCTCTCTGGCGGCGAGAAGCAGCGCGTCGCGATCGCGCGGGCCGTCGCTGCTCAACCACGTCTCCTCCTTGCCGATGAGCCCACCGGAGCACTCGACACGCGAACTGGAAACGAGGTCATGGACTTGTTGTTCGAGATTCACGCGCTGCGGTCGTTCACGTTGATCATAGTCACGCACGATCCGGAGGTCGCAAATCTCTGTCAGCGCCAGATTTTCCTGCGTGACGGAAAGGTCATCTCCGATGAGACCCCTCATGAAGCGTACCCGTAGCGAAATTTTGGGGCGCGCGGTCCGGACGGCGATTCGGAATCCCGGCCGAAGCACCCTGACGATGCTCGGCTTGGCCATTGGAGTAGCGGCGTTCATCGCAATGGTGAGCTTTGGAGCAGGGGCGCGCACCGCGGTCATGCAGCAGTTCGAGATTCTAGGGACGAGGGTGGCATCCATCAAGAGCAACATGGGGCGCCGCGACTTCGGAGGAAGCCCAAAACCCTTGACGGATGCCGACGTCGAAGCACTGACACGTGATGCGATGACGCTCGAGCGCATCGTCCCTTGGATCTCGGCGACCCATACCGTCAGATCCGCGAACGTATCGCACTCGACGGAGGTTGCGGGCACGATGCCAGACTTCGTCAAAGTGCGAGAGTGGCCCATGCTGACCGGGGGGATGTTCGATGACGCCGATGTCCAACAGCGCGCCAAGGTTGCGGTGATCGGCATAACGGTTGCACGCGAGCTCTTCGGGCGAGCGGACCCCGTTGGACAGAGCGTGACAATCAATTCCAACATGCAGTGCCGGATCATCGGAGTGCTCGCCCCCAAGGGCCAAGCCACCACCGGCAGAGATGTCGACGACGTCCTGCTCATGCCGGCGACGACGTTTGCAGCGTTTCTCGGAATGCCGACCGGCTACCAGGAGCTCATGGTGCAGGTACGGGA
>JBAVOF010000364.1:0-14687 GCA_049691835.1 Polyangiales bacterium | reverse complement strand
GTGCGCACACCTCGCCGTCCCAAACCACTGGGACCGCGCCTTCGGGCAGCGTCGGCTGGTTCAACCGGACGAACGTCAAGGTCAGCGCGGCCAGCACGGCCAACGACAAAATGCCCCTAACCATCTTGCGGGACATCGTCTCGATCTCCTTGATCTTCGAGTTGCACGGCGTCCGCATCACGCACCAGCAGGTTCACGATTCTCCCCTCCATCTCACTGGAGAGCTGCGCCATGAGCGCGAGCTTCTCGGAACGGGTCGCGGTCCGACTCCACCAGCCTGCAACCCCAGGTTGAAATCCCATCCGGGCCAAATGCTCGCCATCGATGCCGTTTTTCATTTGCACGTCGATCGTGCTCAGCGTCATCCGGTCGAGATATTCCTCGGTGGGACCTAGATACGCGAGCCGTCCCTCCTCGAGCACCATCACTCGATCGACGACGGTGCGTATCTCTTCGAGCCTGTGCGAGCAGAGAATCAACGTCGCGTCCCGCGTTCGCTCGCTCAACTGGTGGAAGAGATCTCGGCGGGATTGCGTGTCTAGGCTCGCGGTGGGCTCATCGAGCACAAAGAGGGACGCCCGGCTGGCGAGCGCGAGCGAAATGAGGGTCTTTTGCTTCGCTCCGCCAGACAGATTGCGGAACGGCTGGCGCGCGACGGCCCGTAGGTCGATTCCGACTTCGTCTCCGCACGTCAGAACGGCGCCCGGCGCAATTTCCCGGACACGCGTGATCGCCTTGATCACTTCTTCCACCGAAGCACCGAACTTGGGAGCAATCTGCGGAACGTACACGATGCGATCGGCGATACCGATGTGCCGCTTCGTCTCACCGTCCAGTGCCAGCTCCCCCTCGCACCTTAGCAACCCGAGTATGATCCGGATGAGGGTCGACTTCCCGGAAGCGTTCGGGCCAATCAGCCCCAGTTTGCCGCCACTGGGAATCGTGAAGTCGAGGCCTCGAAGCGCATCGACACGGCCAAATCGCTTTCGGATCGCCTTGCCTTCAACGCGCATCGAGCGCCTGCCAGTCCATGGTCCGCATCCGGGGTCGCGGATCGATCAACGTGGTCTGGGGCTCCACCATGGGGAACATCGAGCTGATCGCGTCGAGGAGTCCGAGCGTGATGCCACCGCGAAAGAATTGAAGCTGCGGATAAGCGCTCTCGAGCTGGCTGCTCAGTCGACGGAGCTCGTATGCGATGTCGCCAAATCCGTCACCGTCCAGGTCGTAGCCGGCGTAGTCGTCGAACGAGTTGCCATCCCAGTCTACTCCGAGCGCATCGCCGCCACCCTCGACCTGCAGTTGGGCATGATTGCTCACGAACTGATTGCCCAGAAACGCGTTTCGGTCCTCGCTCGAGTGCATGAGAACCGCGACCTCCGAGTGAAAGAAAGCGTTGTTCTCGAACGTGTTGAAATCGTCGGGTTCCAGTGGTGCGGTGTCCATATAGACGCCTTTGGTGTTGGCGATGAAGGCGTTGTCGGAGACCGTCAAGTTGCCCGACTCCTTGATGCCCAGACCCATTCCTCCGGGGCCCGAGCTGCGCGCTAGGAGGTTGTCACGGAGCGTCAGGTTCCGGCTGTACATGATGAAAATGCCAACCACGTTGTCCACATATCGGTTGCCCTGGACCTCGTTGCCATGGCTGTACATGAAGTGCGTCCCGTAGCGGCTTCGGACTACCGTATTGCCGATGAGCTTGTTGTTGCTCGAATACCAAATGACCATGTCGCGGCATCCGATGACCTGATTGCCCCGCACCTCCGAATCGCGGGTTTCCCAGAGTCGGATGCCATCGCCGCGAAGACCGAGCGGTCCATCGTCGGGGCCTTGCACGACGTTGTTGAGAATCTTGGCCCGGTTGGACTTCTCGACGAGCAATCCGAAGACGGCGTTCTGTACGCGCACACCCTCCACTCGAACGTCGTCTCCCCCGACGTGCACGGCTGCATCCAAGGTGTCGAAGCGTCCGCCACTGCCGTCGACGGTCAAGCCGGTCAGCGCGGCGCCGGTGCCCGCGATCTCGATGGTGGTTCCGGTGCCGGTGGAGCGAATGATCGCCTCACGCGGCCCCCAGATCTCGATGCTCTTGGTCACGCGCAACGGGCCCCGATACGAGCCGCGTCCCAGGCAAAGCGCGGCCCCGTCATCAGCCCCGTCGATCGCGGCCTGCAAGTCAGCGCCAGCGACGATGCTCACGCAGTGGCTGGGACGAGCCGGTGGTGCGGGCGCCGCCTCCGGTGCAAGAGGCGGTTCGCTTGGTGTCGAACATGCGGCCACGACCATGAGCCCCAACACGCACACGCACGCACGGCCGGGAGCGCTCAGCCCGCGGCCGACGCGTGCGGTGCCCCGGCTCAACTGGGTTCCACCAGCAGATAGCCCGCCATCTCGAGATGGAGGGCCGAACAGAACTCGGTGCAGTAGAACGGGAACGTGCCCACTCGGTCCGCCGTGAAATCGATGTCGACGTGCTTACCGGGCTCGAGGCTGCTGTGGACGTTGTACGAGCCGATGGTGAAGCCATGGGTCGCATCGTGTGCCTGCTCGACGTTGGTGATGTGGAGGTGGACCTTATCACCCTCCTTCACGCGGATGACGTCCGGCGTGAAATGGCTTCGAACCGAGGTCATGTACACGTGGACGTCCTTGCCGTTCCGCTCGATGCGCTCTTCCTTGGCCTTGACGGCGTTTGGACTATGCTCGGCGGTCACGACGTCGTAGCCAGCGGGTTTGTAGACATCGATCGGGTTGAGCTTGTCGGCTTTGATCATCTGCGCGTAGTGCGGCTCGCCGAGCGGAAGCGGCATGTCGTAGAGGAGCTGCATCGGCTCGCTATTGATCCCGATGAGCTGGAAGTTCTGCGGAAGCAGGGGTCCAACCTTGTTGAAGCGGTCGAGCGCCCACTTGTTCATCGCAATCAGATACCCGCCGTCCGGGCTGACGGTGTCACCCTCTGCCGCCACGATGTGACCGACATTGTAGTGAACCTTGACCTTCTCGAGAACCTTGAGGTCCTTGAGCGACCACTTGGCGATCGCCGACTCGATGAAGAGTGACGTGTACGCGTTGCCCTTGTCGTCGTACTGGGTGTGCAGCGGTCCAAGACCAAGCTCGACCTGGCCACGAATGCTGTCCGCGAAAGGAAGGATCGGAACTCCGTATTGATCCTCGCCATCGTACTTCTTCGCATCGATGAGGGCCTTGAGCTTCTCGAAGACGTAAACCGTCGCATGCGTGTCGAGCTTACCGGAAACGACCAGCTCCTTGCCGTCGGGGGTGACGTCCACGCCGTGCGGGCTCTTCGGCTCGCCAACGAGGTGCAACAGACCCTCCGCATTGCTCGTTTCGAGGGCGATCACGTCCATCCCGGCGACCTTCTTGGTCTTGCCGGCCTTGTACACGGCCTCGGCCTTCTTGAGATCGATGATGTGGAGGTAGTCCATGTCGTTCTGCGATGCGCCGGACTCCATGGGCGGATTGCCCTCCATGGTGCCGCCCCAGGCCATCTCGGTGTTGAACGAGTTGATGAACACCCAGCCTTCGCTCTCGAGCTTGCCGGCGTCGGCGAGGTCCTGCATGTAGGGCGGGAGCTCCATCGCAAAGGATTTCGTGGCGTCGATCGTCCCCTTCTCACGATCAAACTTCCAGAAGATCACCGCACCGCGGTACTTGTCTTGGAAATCCTCGATCGGCGCGTAGCCACCGCCGAGCGGCGCCGGGTACTGGCTCGACTCGACGACGTACTCGGTGTTCGGCGTGACGAAGGTCGCGCCGTGATCGGTTTGAATGAGCTGCGATGTGACGATCTGCTTCGTGACGAAATCGTGCAGGTCGATGACGGCGACCCGTGCGTTGGCCTTGTCATTGACGAAAATGAACTTGCCGTCGTAGTCCCCCTTGGTCTCGGAAAGCGCCGGATGGTGCATATCACCCCAACTGATGTCCTTTCCAAACCGTCCGCCCATGGCGAGGACCTGACCCGACTGGTCCCCGTAGCCATAGCCCTGCCAGGGCTCTGGCGTGAAGACGCCGACGTACTTCAGGATACGCATCGATGGAACGCCGATGACGATCAAGTTGCCGCCGTGACCGCCGGAAGCAAAGGTCACATAGGTGTCCTTCTGACCAGTGGGCGTATAGGTCTGAAGCGCCGCGCTCACGTCGGCCTCGGACAGACCACGTTGCTTCATCAAATCGCTTGTGGAGCTTGCCGGCACCTGCGACACCTGCGCCGCCTGTTGCGGGCCGCATCCGATGCCAATGGCCGCAGCCAACAAGACTGCCGCCCCCGATGCGCGACGCGCACCAATCCTCATGAACCTCATTACAACTCCTCCGTTCCCTCAGCGAAAGGGAAAACCACCGAGCCCCTTCCCTCAGCGAAAGGGAAGATGGCCTCACGATTGATGCGTGCACTCACCCTGCAGGGCAAACCCCGCAACGAGGCGTTGTGTGCAAAAAGCAAGCCAGCTACTTGGCGAGACCGCGAACTACTTTGACCAGCTCCGCAACGACTTCGGGCTTCGCGTCGAGATCCGGATTCGCAGGCATCGTTGGCGACTTCCCCACCGCGGAGCCGCCGTAGACGATGATCTTCTGGATGTGCTCATCGGTCACCGAGGCCTGCCACTCGTCCGAGGTGAAATCGCGGGGCTTCGGATCGAGCGCTGCGGAACCGTCGCCGTCGCCCTTGCCGGTGGCGCCGTGACAAACCGTGCATCGACTCTGGAAAATCTCGGCGGCTTCCGCTGCCGGATCTGCAGCCGCCTGTGCGGCGGGCGCTGGAGCAGGCGCGGGCTCTGCGGCTTTCTGCTCTGCTGGCGCTGTATCCTTCGACGTGCACCCAGAGATGCCGACAACCAGTCCGATGAGCAAACCAATCGATTTTGCGCGCATAGACCCTCCTCGTCGGGGCGGAGTCTAGGCTCAGCGGCGGACGGGGCAAGCGATCTGCATGAGAAAAAAATGCGCGCCAAACGCAGGAAACGCAGGATTTGCGCACCGCAGCAAAACCCCGCTTTTCGAATTCCTGAGCGGAAATTGTGTGTCTATACTCCGCTCGCGCCGCATGGCGCGTCCAAGCCGGGGAGGATCTCATGAGAGGCATATTGAAAGTTACGGTGATCGGAGGACTTCTCTGCGGCCTGCTCGGCCTCGGGTGCACGAAGCAGGAAGCGGAGCCTGCCGATACGGCCCCAACCGAAACAGCCCCAGCCAAGGAGGCCTCGAACACCCCTCCCCTGGACCCAAACAACATCGTGAGCATTGCGATCGCCTCGAAGGACCACACGACCTTGGTCGCGGCGATCAAAGCAGCCGACTACGTGACCTCGGTCGCGGCCTCCGGGCCGCTCACCGTCTTCGCGCCGACCAACGAAGCCTTCGCAAAGTTGCCAGAAGGCACGGTGGAAACGCTGCTCAAGCCCGAGAACGTAGCCACGCTTCGAAACATCCTGCAATACCACGTCACGACCTCCGCCCTTCAACTCGACTGGTTCAAGGACGGCCAGACCGTGGCCATGGCCAACGGCAAGAAGACGACCATGGGTGTCAAGGACGGCAAGGTGACGATCAACGGGGCCAACATCATCGCGACAATTCCGGCTGAAAACGGGATACTGTACGTCATCGGCGCTGTTCTGCTTCCACCAGAGGGATAGGTGACACCGTGACCACACTAAACGGAAAAAGAGTACTCATCACGGGCGGAGCTCAGGGCATCGGCCTGGAGATGGCGATGAAGTTCGCGGGCAGCGGCGCGGAGATCGTCATCGCAGACCTGAACGAAGGAAAGCTCGCAGAGGCCAAGGCCCAGATCGAGGCACTGGGCGTCGCAGCGTGGGGTTTGTCCGTGGACGTGACGAATCCTGCGAGCATCGCGGCGTTGAAGGCCCGGGTGGCCGCCGAAGCGGGTCCTATCGATGTTTTGGTCAACAACGCCGGGGTGGTGTTTGGTGGACCCTTCACTCAGACGCCGCTCGACGAGCACTTCAAGACCTACGAAGTCAACGTGCTCGGCGTGGTCGCGATGACGCATGCGTTTCTGCCCGACCTGATCGAACGGCCCGAAGCGCACCTGGTTCACATCGCGAGCGCATCAGGGTTCATCGGCTTGCCCTATGGATCGACGTACGCATCCAGTAAGTGGGCGGTGATTGGCTTTGGTGAATCGATTCGAGCCGAGGTCAAGCTCATGGGCCACGACCACGTCCACCATACCATCGTTTGCCCGAGCTACATCGGCACCGGCATGTTCGAGGGTGCCGAAGCCCCGAAGGCGACGCACATGCTCGAGCCTGAGGACATCGCCACGAAAATCGTTCATGCGGTGGAACGCAACAAGCTCTACGTGCTGGAGCCTTTCATGGTGAAGCTCACCCCACTTCTGCGCGACCTCTTGCCCACGGCGCTTTACGACAAGGTTTCCCATCTGTTCGGGGCCGACACGTCGATGGCGCAATGGAAAGGGCGCGGCGGCGAAACGGAGTCGGAGGCGGCGGAAGAGCCAGCACACACCGACCAAGGCGATCGAGCGGAAGCGGAACGATAAGCGCGAGACCGCGCCGAAACCGCCGGCAAGGTCAGGAACTGTGGGGAAGAATTCACAACGAATTCGTGACCTTGACAGGCGCCAAAGGCACGCTATCAATCGCAGCCATTCCAGCGTAGCTCAGTTGGTAGAGCGGGCGACTGTTAATCGCTTGGTCATAGGTTCGAGTCCTATCGCTGGAGCCAGTTCTGCTCGAGGTCAATCGCCACAGACGGCCGGCGCGAAGGCCGATCCGCGGGATCGCTCATCCGATTACGTTCTTTTACGTAGAGCTACAGTTGATGCCGAGCACAGCGCTCGGAGAGCCGTCCGTCGCGCCGACTTGTGGACGACTCGCTTTCGGAGCACGTACGTTTGCGGCTGCGTTGTCCGAGCAGCGCATCTTCTCGAGGCTTCTGGGGTCCAGGACCCGGAGAACGGAAGGCAGACATCGATGGCTTCGATCAATCATCCGTCCTTCCGGCCAGCTCTGATCGCCAGACGCTTTGCCTTCTTGGGACAGAGGGCTTGCGCTTGACCGAGCGACGGCTGCGATCGGTACGCTCGCATCGGTCAACCCTCCGGACTGGCTGTCACGATGAGTGAGACGCTGCTCGTCGTAGCGATCGCGCTGTCGGGCGTGGCGGGCGTGCCCGGGCTCTTTCTATCGCGCAACGAGGGAGCAGCCGAGCGTTTCTTCGTCGGTATCATGACCATCGCCGGAGTTTGCGCCTCCCTAGGCGCCGTCGGTGCACTGGCGTTCGGTTGGTCGCGCGATCTCGCAGTTCCATGGTCTGTTCCTGGCGGCAGCCTGGCTGTCCGCGTCGATCCGATTTCGGCGATGTTCGTGCTGCAGATCGCGTTGATCGCCGTCCTGGGCGCCTGGTACGGCCTGGAATACTGGCCCCAGCGGATGCATCCGCAAAACGGCCGCAAGCTGCGTGCATTCTACGGCGCGATCACCGCCGGGATGCTGCTTCTGGTCATCGCGCGAAATGCGGTCCTGTTTCTGGTGGGGTGGGAAGTCATGGCCCTGTCCGCTTTCATGCTCGTCTCCACGGAGGACGAAAAACCGACGGTGCGGGAGGTAGGCTACGTCTACCTCGTGGCCACGCGTGGCGGCACGCTGTGCCTGTTCGCCATGTTCGCCCTCCTCGGCGCCATGTCAGGAACGACGAGCTTCGACGGATGGGAACGCGCCCTCGCATCACCTCTGCGTGATGCCATCTTCATCCTCGGATTGTGCGGTTTCGGGCTGAAGGCTGGCATCATGCCGCTCCATGTCTGGCTGCCGGGAGCTCACGCGAACGCGCCGAGTCATGTCTCTGCCGTGATGTCTGGCGTGATGATCAAGATGGGGATCTACGGACTGGTTCGCCTTACGGCGCTCGGAGGGGCTCCCCCGCTTTGGTGGGGGTATACGCTCATCGGTCTCGGAGTGATTTCGGGCATCTTGGGCGTCGGCTTCGCCATTGGCCAACATGACCTCAAACGTCTGCTCGCGTATCATTCGGTGGAGAACATCGGGATCATCTGCATGGGGCTTGGCGTGGCCGAGCTCGGTCGGAGCCTCGGCCGTCCCGAGCTCGTTGCGCTCGGCATTGCTGGCGCCCTGTTGCACGTTTGGAACCACGGTCTTTTCAAATCCCTGCTCTTCTTGAGTGCTGGTTCGGTGTTGCACGCCACGGGCACCCGCGAGATCGATCGCCTCGGCGGACTTTGGCGCCGAATGCCGTACACCGGATTCGCGTTCCTGCTCGGTGCCGTGGCGATCTGTGGGCTACCTCCGCTCAACGGTCTCATCAGTGAGATGCTGATCTACCTCGGTCTGTTCCGGGTCGGCGCCGCGGGCACGAACCCGTGGCTCGCAGGAGCACTGGCCGCCGCCGCGCTAGCATTCATCGGTGCCCTGGCATCGGCCTGTTTCGTCAAGGCCTTCGGCTCCGTCTTCCTCGGAACGGCGAGAACGCGTGATGTCGAGCGTGCGCACGAGGCCGGACCGGCAATGCTGACACCGCTCGCAATCCTCGGCCTGGCCTGCCTCTTCATCGGCCTCGGGGCACCGCTGGTGTCTCTGGTGCTGGACGTCATCGTCACTGCTTGGGCCGGGCCCATGCCCTCAGCATCGCCGGCGTTGAACCAGGTTGCGCCTCTCGCGTGGGTCTCCGCGACGAGCGCCGCTCTCTTGCTCGCGATCGCCCTCCTCGGAACTTGGCTCGCTGCGCGCGGAAGAACACACGTGGACACGACGACGGAAATCGGCACGTGGGACTGCGGCTACGCGGCCCCGACCCCACGCATGCAGTACACGTCCTCGTCATTCGCGGCTATGTTAGTTGGCCTGCTCGCCTGGGCGCTACGTCCTGAGGTGCGCTCGCCACACCTCGTGCGAACGTTCCCCACCGTGGTGACCTTTCACAGTCACGTACCGGACACCGTTCTCGATCGGGTCCTCGTTCCGGCCTTCACTTTCGCTCGACAACTCATGACATGGCTGCGTCCCATCCAGAGCGGCAGCATTCACCTCTACCTCTTCTACATACTCGGTGCGCTGGTCGCATTGCTGCTCTGGAGTTGAACGTGCCGCACAGCCACGTCGCCATTCACCTCGTCCTCGTCCTTCTGCTACCGCCACTTTTGTTGGGCGTCATCAACAAGACCAAAGCGTTGTTCGCGGGTCGCGTTGGTCCACCGATTTTCCAGGCCTACTACGATCTGGCCAGGCTCTTACGCAAAGACTGGGTACTCAGTCAGACGACGACATGGGTTTTCCTTGCGGGACCTGTGGTCGGGCTCGTAACCACGCTCTTGGCAGCTCTCCTCGTGCCACTCGGAGGGCATTCGGCGCCGATCGCGTTCGCGGGCGATTTCGTTCTCTTGGCGTATGTGCTCGGACTAGGGCGCTTCTTCACCATCGCTGCCGCGCTCGACACGGGTTCGGCGTTCGAGGGAATGGGAGCGGCCCGCGAGGCCACCTGGTCTGCTCTCGCAGAGCCGGCCCTGTTCTTAGGGTTCCTCGCACTCGCTCGCGCGTCGGATTCGGTTTCGCTTTCCACCATGCTCGGGCCCGTCGTCGCGGCGGACTGGTCGAACGCCGGCGCTACGCTAGGGGCAATCTTGGTGAGTTGGTTTGTCGTTCTGCTCGCCGAAAATAGCCGCATTCCCTTCGACGATCCCAACACGCACCTCGAGCTCACGATGATCCACGAGGTCATGGTGCTCGATCACAGCGGGCCGCCGTTCGGCATCATCCTCTACGGTGCAGCGATGAAGCTGTTCGTGTTCGCCGCACTCGTCCTCGGTGTGGCGGCACCGCTCGGCCGAATAGATCCCTGGTTGTCCTGGGGACTTTTCATCGGGGGGATACTGCTTCTGGCCATAGTCGTCGGCGTCATCGAGTCGGTGATGGCGCGAATCCGCCTGTCCCAAGTGCCGAGTCTGTTGGTAGCCGCTTGTCTGATTTCGGCGTTTGGCGCCGTGCTGTTGGTGAGGTGATCGGATGTCGTCTGCTGTCGATCCGGTGCTCGTCTTGGTCCTGATGCTGAACTTCTTGCTTCTAGGAACGAGTCGCCTGCCCTCGGCCATCAACGCATCCGCGGCGCAAGGAGCCCTTCTGGGCCTTCTAACGGTGCTCGTCAACGGATCCCTCGAAACACGACCAGCCCTCGTGGCCGTGGCTACCATCGCAATCAAGAGTCTGCTCATTCCCAAGTTGCTCCACCGGTCTCTTCGCGAAGCCGCGATCCGCCGCGACATCGAACCGTATGTGAGCTTCGTGACATCACTCATCTTGGGCGCCGTCGCCACCGGTACCGCCGTCGTATTCGCCGATCGTCTTCCCCTGACCCCAGCGCACCATGGATCACTCATGGTGCCCGCGTCGCTCGCAACTGTGCTTTGTGGCTTTCTGATCCTGTCCACGCGGCGCAAGGCCATCACGCAGGTCATCGGGTACCTGACTTTGGAGAACGGCATCTTCATCATGGGCCTAACCCTGCACGAGACCATACCGATGCTCGTGGAGATCGGTGTTCTACTGGACCTGCTGGTCGCGATCTTCGTCATTGGGATCGTGATCAATCACATCAGCCGCGAGTTTGGCTCCCTGGACGTGGGACAACTCGACACGCTCAAGGAATGATCGATGGCGATTGCGCTCTGTCTCGTGCCATTGCTGTCCGCGCTCGCTGCGTTCCTCCTACCATCGCGGAGGTTTCGCCCGTGGCTGGTACCCATGGGCGCTGCAGCACACATGGGCTTGCTTGTCGCTGCGCTCCAAAGCGACGCTGTGGTCTCCGGCTTCGACGGCTGGCTGCAGCTCGACAAACTCAACCGCATTGCATTGCCTCTCGTCTCGACGCTGTTTTTCGCCTGTTCTCTCTACGTGCCGGTGTACCTGCACCTGCGCTCCGAGCGTCCTAACCGTACCTTTTGCGCCGCGCTGCTCGTCTTTCTGGCGATGATGACGATCGTTACCCTGTCGCACCACTTGGGACTGATGTGGATCGCACTCGAAGCCACCACCCTCGCATCGGCACCGCTCATCTATTTCAACCACAACAAGCGCTCCATCGAGGCGACATGGAAGTATCTTCTCATCGGTGGCGTCGGCATCGCGCTAGCGCTCCTGGGGACGTTTTTTCTCGCCTATGCTGCGCTGCACGCGGGGTTGGATGCCTCCCTGCTCGTCGATGAGCTCGTCCGAACCGCGCCGCTGCTTTCGCGCCCGTGGCTCCATACTGCGTTTATCGTTCTTTTCGTGGGATACGGTACGAAGATGGGGTTGGCGCCGATGCACACATGGAAACCAGATGCATATGGCGAGGCACCAGGCGTAGTCGGCGCGCTCCTCGCAGGAGGACTCACGACCTGTGCGTTCGTCGCGCTCTTGCGTTTCTACCAGATCTGCGCTGCCGCCGGCGAAGGCGTGTTCGCCAGGCACATCATGCTCACGATGGGTTTGCTGTCCATCGCGGTGGCCGCCGTGTTCATGGCTCGCCAGCGCGACTACAAGCGAATGCTCGCCTACTCCAGTGTCGAACACATGGGGATACTGACCCTGGGCATGGGCATTGGAGGGCTCGCCGCATTTGGCTCGTTGCTACACCTCATCAACAATGCGCTGACAAAGGGTGTTCTCTTCATCGCCGCCGCGAACATCCACCGAGCCTATCAGTCCAAGACCATCGAATCGGTCAGCGGCGCTCTCCGGCGGGTCCCGGCGTCGGGTGCTCTATTCATCGCGGGGTTCTTTGCGATCACCGGATCGCCACCGTTTGGCCCGTTCCTGAGCGAGTTCACGATCCTCAGAGGCGCCGTCGCAACCGGCCGCTACGGAGTCGCGGCGACCTTCCTCGTGCTTCTCTTCGTCGTCTTCGCGGGGATGGGAGCCACCACGTTGGCCGTGGTGCAGGGCGAGCCCCGGGGCGATCTGCCTGCCACCGGCTTCCACGACACCGTCGGGACCGTGGGGCCCGCGCTGCTCCTCCTGACGGCGGTGCTGGTCTTGGGCGTTTGGGTGCCTCCCGCGTTGGATGCCGCCTTGCGGGACGCGGCGCTTTTCGTGGAGACGGGGCGATGACCGCGTCCTTGCTCGCGATCGCAAACGGCTCCGCCGTGCCCCTCTCTCGGGTTCCACGCCTCGATCTTGACGCGTTTCGCGAGGCTGTCATCGGCGCTCCCGCAGGCGGACGCCGAGTGAGCGCACTGTTCGGCGCGCCCCACGCAGAGGGACTTGGGTTGTTCGCCGTCTTGGCGGATGACGACCGCGGCTTACTCGAGTGCGCTTGGACCCTGATCACCGGTGACGGTTTTCCATCCATGACACCCGAGTGCCACCAAGTGCATCTCTTCGAGCGCGAGATCGCCGAGCAATGGGGCGTGGTCCCGGAGGGCCATCCTTGGCTCAAGCCGGTTCGCTTCCACCCGAGTTATCGTCCCGGCTACAATGCATGGGGCCGCGCCCACGACACTACGCCCCTCATCGGTGTCACGGACTATTTCAGAGTCGAAGGAGACGAGATTCACGAGGTAGCGGTTGGACCCGTTCACGCGGGTGTGATCGAGCCCGGGCACTTTCGCTTCCAGTGCCATGGCGAGCACGTCTATCACCTCGAGATCTCACTCGGCTACCAGCACCGCGGCGTCGAGCGGCATCTGGTGAGCGGTCCCCGGAAGCGAGCTATCCACTACGTTGAAACACTCGCGGGAGACACGACCATCGGGCATACGACGGCCTATTCACAGATCCTCGAGGCGCTCGGCGGCCAACCCGCGACTGCGCGCGGCTACGCGCTTCGCAGCATCGCCCTCGAGCTGGAGCGGCTCGCAAACCACACGGGGGATCTCGGCGCACTAGCGGGTGACGTGGGCTTCTTGCCCACAGCCTCGTTCTGCGGTCGCCTCCGAGGTGACTTTCTCAACATGACCGCGGTGCTGTGCGGCAGCCGCTTCGGCCGTGGTCTCGTCCGGCCGGGAGGTGTCGCCTTCGACGCGGACGGGAGTCGGATCTCGGATCTGCGGGCGCGGCTCGAAGCCGCCGCTCGGGACGTGAAGGACGCCGTGCAGCTGCTTTGGACGGCCCCGTCGGTCATGGCCCGGTTCGAGGATACGGGGAGAATCAGCGCCGACGTCGCTGTCGACTTGGGGCTGGTCGGACCTGCTGCGCGTGCGTGTGGCCTGTGGCGCGACGTGCGCACCTCGCACCCGATGGGGACCTTCAAACCAGGTGAAATCCCGGTCTCGACCGCCGAATCCGGTGATGTCTTGGCTCGTGCGTCCGTCCGTTGGCTCGAGATCGAGAGGTCCATCGCATACCTTCGCTCGCAGCTGCCCGCTCTCCCGCCCGGACCGACCCGTCGCGAATGTCCGGCGCCCGGACGCAGTAGCTTTGCCGTATCGTTGGTGGAGGGGTGGCGCGGCGAGATTTGCCACGTGGCGATGACGGACGCCCAGGGGGACTTGTCCGCCTACAAAGTGGTCGATCCCTCATTTCACAACTGGGCTGGTCTCGCCACGGCGCTCCGTGACCAGCAGATTTCAGACTTCCCGCTTTGCAACAAGAGTTTCAACCTCTCGTACTGCGGGCACGACCTGTAGGTAGACACATGTGGCGAATTCTCCTCACTCGGGCAAAACAGGGTCATCGGACGGTCGCGTATCCGGCCGAGACTCCTCCGCTACCGGACCGTTTTCGCGGGCTTCCCATCGTCGATCCCACTCGGTGTCCGGACGACTGTCGTGCGTGTGTCGACGCCTGCCCGACGGATGCCATCCAGGTCGACGAAGCGGGACCTCGCCTCGATCTCGGCCGTTGCCTCTTCTGTAACGAATGTGTGAGCGCGTGTCCCGAAGGGGCGATTCGCTATACGACCGAACACCGAATGGCGACTCGCGAGCGCGATGCTCTCGTCGTTCGTGGTGCCGTTCGGCAGCGTGCTCGGGCGCTCGACGAGCAGATGCTCCGCCTATTCCGTCGCTCCCTCAAGCTGCGCGTCGTTAGCGCAGGTGGGTGCAACGGATGCGAATCCGATGTGAACGTTTTGGGCACGATCGTCTTCGATCTGGGCCGCTTCGGCATTCAGTACGTGGCATCGCCACGGCACGCGGACGGCCTTCTGATCACGGGCCCAGTCACGGAAAACATGAAGCTCGCGTTGAAAAAGACCTACGACGCGGTGCCACCGCCAAAAATCGTGATTGCCGTTGGCGCGTGCGCCATCTCCGGAGGTCCCTATGCCGGCCATGCCGAGCAGCACGACGGAGCCAGCTCGGTGGTCCCCGTCGATCTGTATATCCCCGGCTGCCCACCGCACCCTCTCACGATTCTCGATGGACTTTTGTCGTTGCTCGGTCGCATCGGCCCGGAGCGCGCTGAAGGCGCATTGCCACCGGAATCGAGAGCTACGAGGCCGGACGCGGACCACGAGCCCGCAGGTCAAGCGACTTGATGGGGTTCATCCGATCGGCAACCCGTCAGGCGGCGACCGTTGCGGGTTAGCCCCGGTGG
This sequence comes from Polyangiales bacterium, assembly GCA_049691835.1. Classification (GTDB taxonomy): domain Bacteria; phylum Myxococcota_A; class Polyangia; order Polyangiales; family Houyiibacteriaceae; genus SG8-38. Next base: position 147 of record JBAVOF010000364.1, on the reverse strand, counting down.
AAGAACTCGTACAGAATCGCCAAGAGAAACGGAACAGTCAGCCAGAGCAAAGGCCAGATCGGGCTCATCTGACGCAGCTTCGACGGGTCATTCCAATCTTCGGCCCAGTCGCGTCCATCGCGACGCAGCGGGCGCACCGGCTTCGGC
>JBAVOF010000363.1:0-3190 GCA_049691835.1 Polyangiales bacterium | reverse complement strand
GCCCGTAGAGATGCCGATCGCGCTTCTCCTGCCCCATCCCGGCGCCGTCACGGAAGTCGCTTTGCCTCCGTCGGCGGCCGCGCAGGTGCTGATGCGGCGTTACTGGCCCGGTCCGCTGACCATTGTCCTGGCGGCCAAGCCGGGCTTGAGCCCGCTCCTCAGCAAGGACGGTAAGATCGGCGTTCGCGTCCCCGGCCCCAGCCCTGCAGCCGATTTGGTGCGTGCGTTCGGCCATCCCCTAACCGCGACGAGCGCGAACCGCACCGGCGAGCCGCCCTTGCGCAGCGCCGACGAGCTTCCCCCGGCGCTCGCCGCCGGGCTTGGTGGCGCCGTCCACGGAGTATCGCCCGGGGGCGCCCCCTCGACCGTCATCGACTCGACGGTGAGCCCCATGAAGATCCTCCGCCCCGGCGTGATCGAGTTCGACCCGGCCGCTCTTTGACAGAGGCAGGGCTAGTGCGTCACTCTTCGGCCACGGAGGACCGATGGCGCTGATCGAAACCGAAGAAGCTGCACGTCGCTTGGCACGGGCGATCTCGAGTGACCTTGCTCTCTACAACGAGGACAAGATCGCCGAGGGGATTCGAAACGACAATCTTTTCGATGTGATGGCTGACGAAGTTCAAGAAGGACGCGATCTCTATCAGAGCCGCGTGGCGCCCGCGCTGATGGCGCGCAACCTCTACGACCGCGCGATCATCGACCTCCTGGTCCGCTCCAAAGCACACGTCGAATCGCCGATGTGGTAGGCGTCGCGCCGCATGACTCTGGACTATCGTTGGCCGCTCCTCGCCGCCGGCTGCTTCGCGCTTTGTTCTCTTGGCTGTGGTGAGACTACCGGCGATGTTGGAGGCGGTTCTGGCACAGGTGGCGTCGGTGGTGCCGATGCAAGCCGTCAACAGATCCCCGGGCTTTGGGCAGGAGAGGGCAACGGCTTCGAGGTGTGCTTCTACGTCCATCCGGACGGCCAGAGGCTCACCGCGAGCGCCGAGTGCGACCTCGACTCGGGTTCCGCAACCGGTTCCTATTCGTTCGATCTCGCCGCCGACCAGGTTGGCGTCGATCAGAACGGCCAGACCTGCAGCTTCAACCTGGGGTTCAGCGGGGATGTGGCGATCGACCCGGACACCAACTCGTTCGCGGTCGTGGGATTCCGACCACCGGGCGAGGGAGTTGTCGTTTCCTTTTCGGGCGAGCTCATCGGCAATACGTCGTCGGGCATTGCCAGGGCCGGGTCCGGAGATGCCTTCTGCGAGGTAGGATGGGCAGCCATGCCCGTCGCGCCTTGCGACGATGCCGCGATCGACACCTGCCTCCTCCTCCTAGATTGCTGCGAATCGATTCTGACCAACCCTACCTTCTTCCAGAGTTGCAACTCGGTCGTCCTCGAATGCAACCAGGCCCGATGCCAGGCACTGCTAGATGGCTATCCCCAATGTTTGCGCTAGCTAGGCCGGTTGCTGGTCGGGTCGGGAAGCGAAGCCCGCGAGCGGCACCCGGTCTCACTCAGTCGCGACGCAGCGCGTGCAGCGCACGCTGGAAATCCTCCGGTGGCTCGCTTTCGAAGCGCATCGGAGCCCCGCCGATCGGATGGGTGAACCCCAGGAGCGTCGCGTGCAGCGCCTGACGGCCCAGCTCCGTCGCGACCCGGCGTAAGTCCGGGTCGCCGATCGACTTACCGTACAGGGGATCTCCTAGGACTGGGTGGCCGTGCTCAGCGAGGTGGACCCGAATCTGATGCGTGCGGCCCGTCTCAAGAACGCAACGAACGAGAGCGCTTCCATGCAAAACCTCGACAGTTTCTACGCGCGTGATCGCGCGCCGGCCCCGTTCGCCCCTCGAGGTGAACTTCTTTCGGTGGGTCGGGTGCCGCGCATGAACGGTGTCGTACACCATCGATGGAGCCGGCCGGCCAAGCGCGATGGCCAGGTACGCGCGCTCCAAGCTGTGCTGCTGAAACATCTCGACCAGGCGTTCGTGTGCTTGGGGCGTCTTCGCCACGACCATCACGCCGCTGGTGTCCTTGTCGAGGCGATGCACGATGCCGGGACGGAGCGGGTCCGATCCTCCTTGCACCTCGGCATGGTGGAGCAGCGCATTGACGAGGGTCCCATCCGAATGCCCAGGCGCTGGGTGTACGACCAGGCCCGCGGGCTTGTCGAGGACGATGAGATGCGGGTCTTCGAATAGAATCTGCAGTCCGATTTCCTGGGGCTCGGCGTTCATGCGCTCGGGCGGGGCGGGGCGAATCACAACCTCGGCGCCGGCCTGGGCCTTGGTCTTCCGAGAGACGACCTCGGCGGCCTGCTCCACCCGTCCCTGATCGATCCACCGCTGCAGCGTGCTGCGGGAGAACTGAGGGCAGCGACGGGCAAGCACGCGGTCGATGCGCTCGCCCGCATCCTCCTCCGAGAGGGTGATCACCGTCGACGCCGCCGGCGATTCCGACACTGGGCTACTCGAGTCGCTTGATGAGCTGATGGGCATTGGTCTGCATGTCGATATTTCGAAACACGCAGATTCCCAGCTCGGGGTCCAGGCTGTTGCAGTGATCAGCGATGGCGTCGATCGACGCCTCGTCGTAGCGCGACCTGTGGCCCGCCGGGCCGGGGAGCCGAATGTAGATCATCTTCGAACGAGGCGGTGGGTCGTCGTTGAGCGGGTCGTAGGCCGCGATCGCCGGCCGATCGCCGCAGGCCGCGATGATGTCGCTCGGTTTCCAGGCTTCGAGATCCAGCACGATCGGCGGCAAATCCGAGGGCAGAAAACCTAGAAACGCTCGAAGAGCAGACCGGTTCGCTTTGCCATGCTTGAACTTTTCGTCAGCACGGAAGACCACAGCCTTGGCCTTCAGGGACTTCGCGAGCTTGGCCACCGCCTCGCAGGTCGCCTTGTTCTCGTTCGTGCGTCTGAACCCGGAGTCGCTCACGGACTTTGGCGCCACCACGGTGAAGAGGAAGTCATCGGGCGACTCCCGGACCCAGCGCCTCACGGTCCCGGCGCCGGGAATGGCAATCTCGGTGTCCGAGATCTCCACCGCATCGAACTCCCGCCAATATCGGCTTACCGGCACAGGGAAACCGGAGCACGCGACCACAAACATTGCGCGGGAGTATACAAGTTTTGGAGGAGAAGGCCCGAGCTGACTCCGCGATTGGCGGGAATTCATGGATCGGGGGGGGCTCTGATA
>JBAVOF010000362.1:0-5855 GCA_049691835.1 Polyangiales bacterium | reverse complement strand
CGTCGACGGAGCTCGTGCCTTCGAGCACGACCCCATCGACCGGCACTTTTTCCCCCGGGCGAACACGCAGTCGATCACCAACGTGAACTGCGTCCAAAGCGATGTCCTCGTCGCTTCCATCGTCGCGAATGCGGCGCGCGGTCTTAGCCGACAACCCGAGAAGGCTCTTGATGGCGGCGCCCGTTTGACTGCGCGCACGAAGCTCCACGACTTGCCCTAAGAGGATGAGCGTGACGATCACTGCGGCCGCCTCGAAGTACACCGCGACCTGGCCGTCCGGGTCCCGGAACGAGGGAGGAAAGATATGCGGCGCCAGTGCTGCGACGACACTGTATCCATAGGCCACGCTCACGCCCAGACCGATGAGCGTGAACATGTTCAGGCTCCTGTTTTTCAGCGATTGAACGAAGCGCTCGTAGAAAGGCCACGCGGACCAAAGGCACACGGGGGTGGCAAGGCCCAGCTCCAGCAGGGTGCGCGCCCTCGGAGAAAGCAACCGGGAGACCGGCTCGCCCGGCAGTAGATCGCCCATCGCGACGACGAACAGCGGAACGCTGAACGCTGCCGCCATCCAGAATCGGCGCGTCATATCGGCAAGCTCGGGATTCACGGAATCGTCCTCCGTTACGGCGCCGCGAGGCTCGAGAGCCATCCCACAGATCGGGCAGCTTCCTGGTTCGGAACGAACGATCTCGGGATGCATCGGGCAAGTCCACTCGATCGATGTGTCGCGCTTCGACGGCCCTGCGGGCTCCAGGGCCATCCCGCACTTGGGACAACGTCCCGGGCCGGCGTGGCGGACCTCGGGGTGCATCGGACAGGTGTATGCGTCGTTGGAGCGTGGCGTGGTTTTGTCCATAGGCGTCTCGATGAAAGCAAAAGGGATGCCATCGGGGAAGCTCCCTCTTTCGAGAGGATTCCGAAAAGCCCCTGAGCGCGCTGTAACCAGACCGAGACAATGGCGGCCATCGGGCAATTCGCCGCCGGCGTGGCTCGTGAAATCAATAACCCCATCCAGGTGATCCGCGGCCATCTCAAGACCATGGGCCCGGGCACACCGCCGGCGGTCCTGACGGAGGACCTCAAGATCATCTTGATGACCGCCTTTGCCTCCGTCGCCACCGCCGTCGAAGCGTTGCGCCTCGGCGCCTACGACTATTTGATCAAGCCATTTGACCCCCAGGCTGGACGCGCGGTCGTGGTTCGAGCCATGGGTCGAGCGGGAGAGCGATGCGAGGGACGGCAAGGACACCGGAGAACCGACGCCAGACCCCCAGATGTGCTATCTTGTTGAGAGCCAATATGCAGCGGACCGCCATAGGCCTTTTGGCGCTCATGTTCGTGCTCACCACCGGGATGAGTGGGGGAGTGCTCCACCTGTGCGGAATGCAAGGCCTGGTGCAGAGGACGTGCTGCTGCCACGAGGCGGATGAGGGGCCTTCCGCCCAGCTCAAGAGCGTCGATGATTGCTGTGGCGCGCTGATCTCGAAGGGCCAGCATCCGCCAGCTGCCGCGGGAAGCGACAAGGGCGGCGTCGATGCACCCATGCCGTTCATCTTGGCCGGTACAACCGATGAGTCCTGCGGCGAAGGACCCCAGACGGCAGGGTGGATCGCGCGCCCGCGTGCTTCTCCTCGAGAACATGGCCCGCCTCTCTTCGTTTGGAACTGCTCCTATCTGATCTGATCTCCCTCTGCGTCTTGGGCTGATCGGCGTCGTACGCCGGTCGAGGTGGACCTGCGTTCGAAGCAGGGCCTGATCGATGTCGCAGAAGGAGCAAAGGAGCTATGAATCGAGTACCAATCGCCACGGCAATCGTCGCGGGGCTCATGTGGAGCATGGGATCCGTTGGTTGTGCGCATGGCCAACGCCAACACTACGACGCGCTGCAACGCGCACTCGACGAGAACGAGCAGACAAGCCGCGCCGACGAAGCGACGCCTGGAGAGCAGGCGTCATTCGATCCCGACGCCCCACTCGAACGTGAGGCCCTGATTCTCGCGGTGCTCGCGCGAAACCCGAATCTGGAGGCTGCGAGGCATGCTTGGCGGGCCGCGCTGTCGGAGCTTCCTCAGGTCAGATCGCTCGAAGACACCATGGCGAGTTATGCGATTGCGCCACTTAGCATTCGCTCTGACGCCGTGCGATTCGGCCAGGTGATCCGGATCGAACAGCGTTTCCCGACGCCCGGGAAGTTCCGCTTCGCCGGGGAAGTGGCGCTCGCCGAGGCTGAAGCCATGCAAGGCGCGTACGACGCAGTTCGACTGTCGCTTGCGTTGATGGCCTCCTCTCTCTTTGATGATTACTACCGGGTCACCCGCGTGCTCACCCTCAACGATGAACATCGCCAGCTGATCGAAGACATGAGAGCAACTGCGATGATTCAGTACGAAGCGGGCCGCGTCTCTCAACAGGATGCCCTGCAGGCGGAAGTCGAGCTCGCGCACATCGTACATCAACGCGTCATGCTCGAGTCGGAGCGCAAGGTCATCGTGGCGCAGATCAACGGCCTGCTGCATCAGCGCCCGGAGCTTGCTCTCCCCGAGCCTCCACAAGACATGGACCGCACGTCGATCGAGGTACGGAGCACCGAGGGTCTCCAGCTGGAGGCCCTAGACAATCGGCCCGAGCTTCACGCAGCGCGCTCAGAACTGCAGGCCGCTGACTCGGCAGTTGGGCTTGCTAAACGCAACTATGCGCCGGCAATCGGCCTCCTCGGGGAGTACAACTCGATGTGGGCGCAGACTCAGCATCAATGGATGGCGGGGGCTTCGCTCAACCTACCGCTTCAGATCCGGTCTCGGAAGGCGGCGGTCGATCAAGCCCAGGCGCGCGCCGGACAGGCCGAGGCAGAGTTGTCGACCAAGCGAGACGAGGTTCGCGTCGAAGTCGACCAGGCGCGCCAGCGCGTGCTCGAAGCTCAGCATGTCGTCCACCTCTACAAGGTGCGGCTGATGCCGGCGGCGCGCGCTCAAATCGACGCAGCGCAGTTCGGCTACGAGACGGGTCGCAACAGCTTTCAAGCCCTGATCGACGCGGAGCGCTCATTGCGCACGCTCGAGATCGAGTATGAGGAGGCCCTAGCAAGCCTGGGTCAACGATCTGCAGAGCTCGATCGTGCGCGGGGAATCGTGCCGGGCGTCAGAACTGAAGGAGGGCCGGATGCCCATCGGTGAATCGATTCGAAGGGGCCGGTACAAGGTACTTTTCGGCCTGCTGCTCCTCCTGGTCGCTGCCACGGCGATTTGGATCTCGAACCGACACAGAGGCGAGACCGAGATCATGAAGGCTCAGGTCGAGCCTCACGCGCACGACGAGGATGTCGCGTACTACACGTGTCCGATGCACACCTCCGTTCGGCAATCTTCGCCTGGGAAGTGTCCCATTTGCGGTATGGAGCTCACTCCCGTGAAGAAGGACGATCTGAGTACCGGGACCATCGTGGTAGACGAGGTGCGTAGGCAACAGATCGGCGTCCGGACCGCGGCCGTCGAGCGCCGCGACATCTCGCGCAACATTCGTGCCGTTGGCCAAGTCAAAGTCGACGAAACGAGACTAGCCGACGTGAACCTGCGAATGAGCGGTTGGGTGACCCGGCTCTACGTCGAGGAGACGGGGCAGCAGGTCAAGAAGGGACAGACCCTGTTCACCCTCTATAGCCCAGAGCTCTATTCGGCCGAACGGGAGCACCTGATCGCGCTGAGACGACAGCAAGAGGGGAGCTCGGCCGCGGTGTCCGAGTTGACGCGCACATCGGGACAGCGGCTTCGTCTTCTCGGGATGAGCGCAGCGCAGATTCGCGAGCTCGAACGACGCGGTCAGGCTTGGGAGAACGTGCCCGTGATCGCTCCATCGAGCGGCTACGTCATCGACAAAGATATCGTCGAAGGCGGACGAGTTGAGGCGGGCACGAGGGTTTACCGAATCGCCGACTTGAGCCGACTTTGGGTCGATGCCGATGTGTACGAAGCAGACCTCGCTCAGGTGAGAGTGGGGCAGACGGTCACGGTCGAGCTCCCATTCGTGCCGGGGCAAAGGTTTCAAGGCCGAGTCGACTACATCTACCCCACGCTCAACGGGGTGACCCGCACCGGTCGCGTCCGTGTGGCGCTCGACAACCCGGATCTCGCGCTCAAACCCGACATGTACGCAAGCGTCGAGCTGGCGGTAGACCTCGGAGAGCGACTGGTCATCGCGGACTCAGCGGTGATCTATACCGGACCTCGTCGACTCGTCTTCGTGGATCTCGGCGAGGGTCGGTTACGTCCGCAAGAGGTGGAGCTGGGCGTACACGCAGACGGCTATGTCGAAGTCACCCGCGGTCTGCAGCCCGGCGACGTCGTGGTGACTTCCGGAAACTTCCTCATCGCCGCCGAGAGCCGCATTCGATCCGCAACCGGGTACTGGGGAGACGGGCATGGGGCCCACTGAACACCAACCGTCCGCGAAGCCGACGTCGATCGCACGAGTAATCGAGGCGAGCGCGCGTCGGCCATTCATGACCATCCTGTTCGCGCTCGTCGCGGGCGTCTGGGGCTACTATTCGCTCCGCAATGCGCCGCTCGACGCGATCCCGGATCTCTCGGACACGCAGGTCATCATCTTCACGGACTGGGCTGGGCGAAGCCCGGATCTCGTCGAAGACCAGATCACGTATCCAATCTCCACGTTCCTGCTAGCAGCACCGAAGGTCAAATTCGTCCGAGGTCAATCGTTCTTTGGGCTTTCATTCGTCTCGGTGATCTTCGAGGACGGGACCGACATGTACTGGGCGCGAAGCCGGGTCCTGGAATATCTCAACTCCGCGCTCGCCGATCTCCCACAAGGAGTCCGCCCCACCCTGGGCCCGGACGCTACGGGCGTAGGTTGGGTCTTTCAATATGCACTGGTCGACCGGAGTGGCGCGAACGACTTGCAGGAGCTTCGCTCATTTCAGGATTGGAACCTTCGCTACGCGATTGAGAGCGTTCCCGGGGTCGCGGAAGTGGCATCCGTGGGCGGGTTCGTGAAGGAATACCAGATCCAAGTCGATCCGGTGCGACTTCGCGCGTACGACGTCGGCATCGGTGAGATCGTACGTGCCGTGCGCGAGTCCAACGAGGATGCCGGAGGCCGAACCATCGAGATCGCAGGTCATGAGCAGGTGATCCGCGGGCGCGGATACATCCGAAGCGTAGAAGATCTTCGAAGCATCCCCATCAAGCTCGGCAAAGGGGGCACCCCGGTGCTCTTGGACAGCGTGGCCGTGGTGAGCATCGGGCCGGCGATGCGGCGGGGAATCGCCGAGCTCGACGGCGAGGGCGAGGTGGTCGGGGGTATCGTCGTGATGCGATACGGCGAGAACGCGCTGACTGTGATAGACGCGGTGAAGCAGAAGCTCGAAGAGCTCAAGTCCAGTCTACCCGACGGCGTAGAGCTGGTCATCACGTACGACCGTTCTGATCTCATCAAGCGAGCGATCGGCACGCTCCGCCACACCTTGATCGAAGAGATGATCGTGGTCAGCGTCATCATCTTCTTGTTTCTGCTCCATGCACGAAGCGCGCTCGTTCCGATCATCGCTCTGCCGCTGGCGGTGATTCTGTCGTTCATCCCGATGTTCTACCAAAACCTGACCGCAAACATCATGTCGTTGGGTGGGATCGCGGTCGCGATCGGTGCCATGGTCGATGCATCGATCATCGTCATCGAGAACATTCACAAGAAGCTGGAGCACTGGGATGACCAAGGGCAGCCGGCGTCACGATGGCAAACGATTGTGGGCGCCATGCAGGAGGTCGGACCGTCGATTTTTTTCTCCCTACTGGTGATTACGGTCTCGTTCCTGCCCGTGTTCACCTTGGAAGGCGCCGAGG
>JBAVOF010000361.1:0-2037 GCA_049691835.1 Polyangiales bacterium | reverse complement strand
CCCTGAGGCCAGGCAAGCCTCGCCTCGACGCTCACGCCAATCGGAGGTGGTTGCTATCTTGCCGATTGTCATTCGCGACGTCGCTGCACCCCACATCGCGTCCCGACGCGCCCCTGCGCACGTCGACATGATCGGGGAGCGCTCTAGCGGCCCGACAGCCTCCAGCTCATCGCGCAGACTTCATCGAGCGCGACGCTGTTCATCGCCCGACGTAACTGCTCGAAGAGCGACCGGTCCCGCTTCCGAACGATGGGAAGAATCGACCGCAGTGCGCCCGCCGCCTGAAGCGCTCGCCGACGCTGGCACCGACGCTGCCAACCCGTAGAGCCGACGCGTTGCGGCGTCCCGCGCCCCGGCACTGGCACCGGTGCTGTCGCTGATGTAAGCCTCATCATTCATGCGCTGGGACACGCTGATCAAAAACGCGCTGCTGTTCGACGGCCGAGCCGACGCCCCCATCGAGCAGGACGTCGCGATCGCAGCGGGCCGCATCGTCGCGCTCGGACCGGACCTCGACGCGTCTCAGGCCAAGGAGGTCGTCGATGCCCACGGCCGCTGGTTGATGCCCGGCCTCTGGGACATCCACACCCACCTCGACCTCGAAGTCGAGCTCGACCCGGGGCTCAGCGAGGTGGTGCGGCATGGTACGACCACGGCCGTGGTTGCCAACTGCTCGATCGGTGTCCCTTTCGGGCGTCAAAACCAGGACGGGCACGACCCGGTCGTCTCGTGCTTTGCGCGCGTCGAGAACATCCCCAAGAGCGTGCTCGGCCGCGTCGCCGATCGAATCACCTGGAGCGACCCCAAGGCCTACCTCGAGCACTTCGCGCAGATGCCGCTCGGCGCGAACATCGTGCCGATGATCCCGCACTCGATGCTTCGGATCGAAGCCATGGGCATCGAGCGGGCCATCACCGAAGCGCCTACCGCCGCCGAGCTCCAGAAGATGGAGGACATCCTCGAGCAGGCCATGAAAGACGGCTACGCCGGCTTCTCGACCGATTCGCTTCCGTTTCACTATCTGTCTAACGACCCTCATCGCAAGAAACGCATTCCGGCGAACTACAGCAGCTACGCCGAGGTCAAGCGCCTCACGCACGTGGTGCGCCGGCATGACCGCGTCTGGCAGGCCACCCCCGACAAAGACCATCCCGTCAACGTGATTCGCTGGTTCCTGCTGAGCAGCGGCCGGTTTTTCGGCAAGCCCCTGAAGCTCACCGCGGTCGCAGCGCTCGACGTGGTCACCAATCGCTTTCTCGCCCGTCTCGGAGTAGCGCTCACGCGCATCATCAACTCGCCGCTGGTGCAAGGACGATTTCGGCTGCAAGCCCTGGCCGCGCCGTTCCGCGTGTACTCGGACGGCCCGATCACGCCGCTCTCCGAAGAGCTCCCCGCGCTTCGCGAGCTCAACGAAACCGACCTCGAGGATCGCGCCGCCCGGATGGCGCTACTCGACGACCCGGCGTACCGCGCGCGCTTCCGGCATATGTGGTACCGCGACAAGCGCGGCGTCTCACTCGCGCGCATCAAGCGCTGGCTCCGCATGATGGATGACAGCCTGAGCCGCGACCTGCGCGACATGGTGATGACCGATCGCCCCTTACCCGTCTGGCAGGGAGAGACGCTGCACGAGATCTACGAGCGCCTGCTCGATTGGCAGGCGCGCCCATCCGGAAGGGGCCGACCCGACCGGACCGGACGCGGCCCTCGCAACGACGCAGAGGCGAGGGTGTTCGCCAGCTTCCCGAACCCGGTCGGTGACGACTGCGAGTTCTTCCTTCATCTGCTCCGCCACTTCGACATGGACCTTCGCTGGTACGTGCTCGCGGCCAACGACGACGAGGACCGGCTGTCGCGCGTGCTCTTCGACCCGCAGATGCTCCCCGGCTTCAACGACTCGGGCGCGCATCTCACGAACATGGCGTACTACGACGCCAACTTGCGCGGCCTCCAAATCGCGCAGCGTCGCTCTTTAGAGCAAGTCGCCTATCACGTGGGCCGCCTGACCCGCGCGCCCGCCGAGTTCTGGGGAATCTC
>JBAVOF010000360.1:0-10741 GCA_049691835.1 Polyangiales bacterium | reverse complement strand
CCGCGACGTGCCTGGGGCTCGGTAGTATCGTTCGTCGCTCATGAAGACCAAGCTCCTGGCCCTAGTCGTCACAGTCGCCCTCACCGGCCTCGGCTGGACATTCGTGAAGCGACCGTTGCTGGTCCCCGAATCGCTGGGGCTGACCTTGCCGTCTCCTGTTTCCATCGAGGGCGTGTCCTTCTCGGTGATACGCGGCGGCGAGATGAAGAGCCAAGAGGGTTTCAGTGTTCGTGGCGGTTCTCTTCTGAAGTCGTTCATCAGCGGGCTCGTCGCTTTCGTCGTCGAGCATCCGCAAGGGCGCCTGCTGATCGACGCCGGGGTGGCGCGGGACGTTTCAGAGCACCTGCATACGACGCCGTGGTTGATGCGAGCGCTGGCAAGCCTCACCGTAATAGAGGCCACGGTCGACGCCCTCACGGCGCAGGGGATCCACCCAGGCGACCTTCGAGGAATTGTCCTGACGCACTCTCACTGGGATCACGTCAGCGGCCTTGCAGATCTTCGTGCGGTACCGGTATGGATCACCCCCAAGGAGCTCGCGCACGCACGGTCGGACGACGATGGCGGAACCCTCTATCGGCAGCTCGAAGCGGAGGGTCCGCTACGACTTCAGGAGCTCAAGTTCCCGGATGGGGCGTACGGTCCATTTACGGCGAGCTACGACTTCTTCGGAGACGGCAGTGTCGTGATCGTCCCAATGCCGGGCCACACTCCCGGCTCGATAGGGGTCTTCGTGAGCCCCGCATCCGGCAAGCGCTTCCTGGTCATCGGAGATACCGCTTGGGCACGCGAAGGTGTGGACTGGCCCGCCGAGAAACCCTGGCTCGCCAGACGCATGGTCGACCACGATGCGGCCACGGTGCGACGACAGCTGGTTCTATTGCATCAGTTGCAGAGCCAGAACCCAGATCTCGTCATCGTACCCGCCCACGACGCCCGAATCCACGACGCGATCCCGACATTCCCTACGGCTCGACGGTAGCGTATCTGGATTCAATCAGGCCTGCGCGCGACGGGCGTGCCCGCGAGCGCGCACACCGGGCTCGGCGCCGGGCTACTTCTTGAAGAACTTGCCGAAGATGCTCGGGCGCTTGCTGTCGCTGCTCGGGGGCGGCGCGCTGGAGCGGCCTCTCGCCTGACGCATCGTACCGATGCGTACCTCGCGAACCGCCTCGAGGTTTCTGGGATCGAGCTTGGCTACCTTCTTGAAGTGCTTCAGGGCTTTGTCGTGGTCGCCCTGGCGCTTCAAGAAATGCGCGCGCACGAAGTGACCGTGTACGTGATTGGGATTGATCAAGAAGGTTTTCCGAAGCAGGCTGCGAATCTCGTCGGCGACTTCGTCGTTTTCGACACCGTCTCGCAGTACGAGGATCCATGCCTTCATTGCCGGGTAGTCGGCTTCCTTGCGGACGACGGCCATCGCGGCGTCGCAGATCTTCAGGGCCTCATCGTAACGGCGCCGTTTGACCAGCACGTCGACCTTCTGGAAGTTGATCGCCGCCTCCACCATGACGTTGAGCTTGCGTTCAGATTCGGGGGTGCCGCCGCCCTGCATGACGGTCTTCTGGTACTCCAGCCGTTTCTTCGGATCGCCGAGCGTATCGCTGGCGACGGTAAACATGTGAAAAATCTCTTCGACCCAGGGCCGCAAACCCGAGAGCTCGGGGGGCAGCTTGTCTGGGTGCCAGACCTTCGCGAGCATGAGGTATTTCCTGCGAATTTCGTTCCCGTCAACCGATTCCCGCAGACCGAGCATCTCGAAATAGTTCTGGCGGTCCATCAGGCCGATCACGCGCACGATCTCCTCCCAGCGCTCTCTGCGCTCCCCGGTCAGCTCGGGCGGAGGCTCTGGTGGCATCGCGCGTGGCGCGACGATCTCCCCGGACAGCGTTTTTGCCGGCGGCAAGTTGCTGAGCGAGGCCGGAAGAACGGAGTCCCCCCCTGGGAGAAACGAATCGCGCGCTCCTGGCGGAGTCGACCCGCGGACGCGCGGAGGCGCAACACTGCTCGAAGAGCTCGACGGCCTCGGCGAAGCGGGCAGAGACGAAGAGCGCTCCGAAGAGGTCGAGACCGCCCGGAGCTTCTGCTGGGAGACAGGGCGGTATGGTTCCAGACATTCCGTGATCGCAAGCAAGTAGAGCATGCGCTGCGCGACTTTCGGATCGCCGAACTGCTCGACGAGTACCGCCGGGGTAGCCGGCTCCGCGCGCATCAGCTCCACGAACGCCGTTTCGTTCGATTGAAGCCCGAGCCTGCCCAGCGGCGCCCCTTGTTTCACACGCTGTCGGTCCGCGCCGAGCTTGCGAATCACGCGCACCATGGCGTCCTTGGGAACGTCGCTGCGAAGAGCGGTCGCGATGAGCGCCAGGATGTCGATCTGCCCCCGGAGCGTGGCACCCCCGTCGCCGATCAAGTCGGCCTCGTAGAAAGCGTAGGGCCCCGTCTCCCGATGGAAGATCTGGAGCAATCCGCGCTCCAAGTCGGCCGCGGGATCGAGAAATCGCCCAACCGCCGGCGCACCCGCCCTGAATAGAATGCGGTCTTGCCCTCCACGACCATCGTCTGGCCAGATCGCAAGAGTTCCCGAGAGCCCCTTCTTTTGAATGGAAAGCAACACATGCCCGAAGGGCGTGGTGCTCAATGTGCCTTCCGCCAGAGGCTTTGGGACAGACGAGGTCAAGGCTTGGTGCTCCAAGGAATTATCAGGGTGCCACATCGGTCACGCCAGCGACAGATTTGGATCGACCCTATTGCCCAAACAACCCCGAAACGAGGGTCTCGGGGCTGCCCACCTGATACTCTCATCAGTCGGGGATGGTCCAGCCGGTTCCCTCCGCGCTGTCTAGCACCTCCACACCCTGCGCCGCCAGCTCGTTCCGAATCCGGTCCGCCTCTGCGAAGTCTTTGGATTTTCTCGCGGCAGTGCGGTCCGCGACTCGCCGCTCGATGGCGGCGGCCTCCAAGCCGCGCGCTCTGGCCCTCCGGTCCCGAATTCGGCGAAGGACCAGCTCGGCCGGTTCGGCCCCGAGCCCCAGCTCCGACTCCAGTGCGCGGAACCCAGCTTGCGCATGCTCGATCGTGCGACGCGCCGCCGTGCCCTTTTTCTTCGTCGCCTGGTCGCAAAGCTCGTTGGTCGCCTTCAGGAAGTCGGCCAGTTGGGCCAGCGCCACGGGCATGTTCAGGTCGTCGTCGAGGGCGTCGCGTAGCGCCTTGTCGAAGTCGGCGATCTCGCGTGGGGCCATCGTGCCCTCATCCGCCACCCGGTTGGGCGGAATCGCTTCGAGGCGCCGCTTCGTCGCGTAGAGGTACGCTAAGCGCCGTTCGGCTTCTTCGAATTGTGGGAACCCCGTCACGTTGCCCGCGTCGTCGAGCGTCCAATCGAGATTGAGGGGAGCACGATAGTGCACCGTCATCATGAAGTAGCGAATCGCCTCGGGTTCGACTCGGTCGAACAGGTCTCGCGCGGTGAAGAAATTGCCGAGGCTCTTGCTCATTTTCTCCTTGTCGACCTCGACGAATCCATTGTGCATCCAGCAAGTCGCGAATGGTTTCCCGGTGGCCGCTTCGCTCTGGGCGATTTCGTTTTCGTGGTGCGGGAACACCAGGTCCAACCCGCCTCCATGAAGGTCGAGCGTATCTCCCAGATGCTTCATAGACATGGCCGAGCACTCGATGTGCCAACCAGGGCGGCCGGGCCCCCAGGGGCTTTCCCATCCCCAGCCACCCTCCTCACTCTTCTTCCACAGAGCGAAGTCGGCAGGGTGGCGCTTGCGGGCAGTCTGCGTTTCGTCCAGCCGTTCGCTTGCACCGAGCCGCATCTGCTTGAGGTCTCGATGACTGAGCTTCCCGTATTCGGGGAACGATTCGACGGAGAAGTAGACGTCCCCTTCGGAGACATATGCATGGCCTCCAGCGATCAGTCGCTGGACGAGCGCGAGGATGTCTTCGAGGTGCGTGCTGACTCGGGGCTCGACGTCCGGGTCCAGGTTGCCCAGCCGGTGCATGTCTTCGGCGTAGGCGTCGGCAAACCGTGCGGCGAGGGCCGTTGGCTCGGTCCCGTTTTCCGAAGCGCGCTTGAGTATCTTGTCGTCGACATCCGTGATGTTGCGGACGTAGGTTACCCTCATTCCCGTGGCTCGCAGATGACGAACCAGGACGTCGTACACGACGTAGCAACGGGCGTGACCCAGGTGAGCGTAGTCGTAGACCGTCGGACCGCAGACATAGATGCGGGCGTGGCCGGGCTGGGCCGGTTCGAAACGCTCCTTTTGGCCCGTGAGGGTGTTGTACAGGCGGATGCTCATGGTCGGCAAAGTCTGAGCACTTTCCCCCCCGTGGGGCAAGGTTGCATGGTTGACCGCAATCGGAGGCCCGCTAGAACAAACAAATGCTCAGGATCTACGACCAGGGGCAACCCGGCTATGAAGACACGTTGCTGTCCCTGAGTCGACGTGGCGACGAAGATCTTGCTCGGGTTGAGCACGAGGTTCGCGCGATCCTCGATGCGGTCCGTGATCGGGGCGACGAAGCCGTTCTCGACTACACGGAGCGCTTCGACGGCCGGCGTCCGCGGTCGCTGGTCCTGGACCGCGACGTTTGGCTCGAAGCTGCTCGCACGGTCGACCCGGCCGTTCGTCAGTCGTTGAAAGCCGCAGGCGAGCGGATTCGCCGCTACCATGAGCATCAGCGAGAGCCGGGATTCCGTTATGAAGAGGGCGGGATCGAGCTCGGCCAGCGGGTCCGACCCGTGGCAGCCGCAGCCGTCTATGCTCCTGGAGGCAAGGCGCGCTATCCGTCCACCGTCCTGATGACGGCGATCCCGGCGCGGGTGGCCGGTGTCCCCCGAGTCGTTTTGGTCTCACCAAACCCAACGCCGGAGATTTTGGCGGCGGCCGAGGTCGCCGGCGTGACGGAGGTGGTCGATGCCGGCGGAGCGCAAGCCATCGCGGCGGTCGCCTACGGCACGGAGTCCATCGAGCGCGTCGATAAAGTGGTGGGTCCCGGCAACATCTACGTTGCCTGTGCCAAGCGCCTGGTCTTTGGTGTTGTCGATATCGATTCGATTGCCGGGCCGAGCGAGATCTTGGTCGTCGCAGATGATGGGGCCGATCCAGAGGTCGTCGCGGCCGACCTCTTGTCGCAGGCTGAGCATGACGAGGCGGCGTATCCGCTGCTGGTCGTGATCTCCCGGGACCAGGCCAACGCGGTCGACGCCGCTCTCGGACGGCAGCTGGCGTCGTTGCCCCGAAGAGCGATCGCGGAGAAGGCCCTGCGTAACAACGGGTACTGTTTTGTGGTCGAGGACCTGAACGAAGCGGGTCGAGCCGCGACCGTGCTCGCTGCCGAGCACTTGAGCCTTTCGGTAGCGGATTCCGAAGCGATGCTGAGCCGGATCGGGGCTGCTGGAGCGATTTTTCTCGGATATCACACCCCGGAGGCGGCAGGCGACTACGCAGCCGGGCCTAGCCATGTGCTGCCAACGGGCGGGTCGGTCCGTTTTGCGTCGCCGCTGGGCGTCTACGATTTCGTCGTCCGCTCGTCACTGATTCGGTACTCGCAGGCTGCGATCAACGCGCAGGCCGATCTACTCGAGGGCCTTGCGCGGCTCGAGGGCTTGGATGCCCACGCGCGCGCCGTCAGCCTCCGAAGAGCCGAATGACTTCCAGCCTTGCAGGCCGCGCGCTTGCCAGGTACCCCTGCCGCGTGGATCAGGACACCCTCGAGAAGCGACTCGCCCACGAGATGGGGTGTTGCATCGCTGACTATGGGCTCATCGAACCCGGCGATCGCGTAATGGTCGCCCTCAGCGGTGGCAAGGACAGTTACACTCTGCTGCACCTGCTCGAGCGGGCGCGCCAAAGGGCGCCGGTGCCGTTCGAGATCATCGCGGTCCACCTCGACCAAGGCCAGCCCGGCTATGACGGGACCGCGCTCGAAGCGTGGCTGCGCGAGCAAGGCTACGAACACCAGATTCTGCGCCAGGACACCTATCAACTCGTGACCAAGATCATCCCGCAGGGTCAGACGTATTGCAGCATGTGCTCGCGGCTGCGGCGGGGGATCCTGTATAACGCAGCGCAGAGCTTCGGATGTACGAAGATCGCGCTTGGGCACCACCGCGACGACGCGATCGAGACGCTCATGTTGAACATGATGTTCAACGGGTCCCTGAGCGCGATGCCCGCGAAACTGATCAGCGATGACGGCCGCAACACGGTGATTCGACCATTGCTTTATTCCTCTGAGAGAGACATCGAGGCATACTCCAAACGGTTGGATTTCCCGATCATCCCTTGCAACCTCTGCGGTTCCCAGGAAAACCTCTGGAGGCAGCAGGTCAAGCAAATGCTAGACGAGGTCGAGAAACGCGCGCCGCAGGTGCGCCAAAGCATGCTCGCCGCGCTCAAGAACGTTCGTACTTCGCACCTCTTGGGTGCCAGCCAGCTCAGATGAGTCGCTTGGTGGCCGCGGTCGGGCTCGTCGTCGCGCTCACGGCGTCCAGCTCGGCGTCTGCACAGGCGATCAACATCGAGCGTTTCCGACCGGCGCTCGACAGGTTCGGTTTCTTGGGGATTCAGGGAACTGGGACACCCGGCCATAAGCGCTGGGATCTCGGATTGTACACCTGGTACTCGAACAAGCCGCTGCGCATCGACTACACCGATGAGCCCGGACAGCAGGTCATCGACAACCGAATGTCGGCGGACCTCTTTTTCGAGATCGGGCTCTTCGGCCGGTGGGCACTTGCCTTGGAAGTGCCCATGGTCCTCTATCAGAACGGTGACACGGCACCGAACGAGGTGAATGGAAGGACATCGTTCACGGGGTTTGCCTTCGCGGACCCGCGATTCACCACCCGGATCCGCTTGCTTGGTAAAAAGACGGAAGAGACACAGAACCGTCCCGACGGGCCCGGACTTGGTTTCCTGTTGAGTATTCCGGTGCCGATCGGAAGCCAAGCGTTCTATGCGAGTGAAGGGCAGTTTACGTTCGACGCGCGCTTGCTCGGCGACTTCCACCTTCTCGGTGCGGGCGCCGGAATGATGCTGGGTTGGCGCTACCGGGTGCACCCCCGGGATTTCGGTGCGGCCACGCTCGGGGAAGAGCTCCAGTACGGCTTCGCGCTCAAACCGCCGATCCCCCCCGCCAAAGACTTGTTCGGGCTACTCGAGCTCCGCGGAACGACGTCTTTTCGCGGCCAGAGCACGAACACGCTCGAAGGTGACGTCGGCGTCCGTTGGACCAAGCGCGATGTGACCATGACGGCGGCGGTCGGGATGGGCTTCGTCCGCGGTCTCGGCCAGCCGAACTTTCGCGCGATCGTGGGGGTGACATGGTCTCCGCAGACCGACGATCTCGACGCGGATGGCATCCCCGACTCCCGCGACCAATGCCCGCGGCTTCCAGAGGACATCGACGGATTCGAGGACGAGGACGGCTGCATGGACCCGGACAACGACAACGACTTCATCCCGGACGCGGACGATCGGTGCCCAAATGAAGAGGCGATCGAGGGGCAGGACTTGGATGAGGACGGCTGCACGGATCCATAGTTCAGCGTCAGTGCCGCCGGCAATGCTCGTTCCACTGTGCCTGTTGCTCGCCGCCTGCACCCCGCAGGGCGATCCTGGCGTTGGGACTGGATTCGCCGACGACTTCGAGCGATCCCAGCTTGGCAAGGACTACGGGAGCACCGGCGGGAACTGGCGAATCGAGAGCGGGCAGATTCACGTCGAAGGGGCGAAGAATCACCCGCTTTGGCTGCTCCGGACCCTGCCAAGGAATGTTCGCGTCGAATTCGACGCGCGCAGTGAGAGCCCCGAAGGCGACATCAAGGTCGAGATCTTCGGGGACGGGTCGTCCCATGCGATTCAGGACGACTATACGGCCACGAGCTATGTCGTGATCTTCGGTGGATGGAACAACTCGCGAAACGTCTTGGCCCGAATGGAGGAGCATGGGGAGAATCGGGTCGTGGGGAAGCCGCGGAGGGTCGAGCCCGGAGCGACCTACAGCTTTCGAATCGAGCGCATCGGTGGCACAATCACCGTCTGGGTGGGTGATGATGTCCTGCTCGAAATGGATGATCCCGAGCCTCTAGAGGGGCGCGGGCATGACCATTTCGGCTTCAATAACTGGCAATCGGAGCTCTGGTTCGACAATTTGAAGGTTACACCGCTGTGACGGTTGGGTGATGACGCCGAAAGAGTTCGAAATCATGTTGTCCGATGCTGAGGTGCAGCTCTCCCGCATCAAGCATCTATATGAGCAGTGGTTTCAGGGAATCGAGCGCATCGAACCGCAGATTCCGCGCAAGCAATTCGATCGAGCGCTTCACGAGTTGCGCAAGGAAAGCCCGCGCAACACTGCACTTCGATTCCGCTTTCAAACCCTGATCCAACGCTATACGACCCTACAGACCTACTGGAGACGCATCGGCCGTCAGATCGAAGAGGGCACGTATCGTCGCGATCTGCTCCGAGCCAGGAGGCGCCGCGAGGCGGCCAGAGATGAACGTCAGCAACAGCGGCTGCGGCGAAGCAGCAACCCATTGGAGCTCGATCCCGACGACGACGTCGACGTGGAGCAGTTGATCGCGGACGCGAGCCATCGAATGGACGAGATCTTGCGTGCGCCCGATCCCAAGTCGAATCTTGCCTCGCTCGGCCTCGATGGGGCGCACGCGACGTTGGACGACTCGTCCCAACCCGCACATGTGGTTGCGCGCTTTGGCAGACCTCAGTCTCGTGGCCCGGTCCCGAAGAGAGAAACGTCGAACCCCTCTATCACTCCTAGCCGTCGCGCGCCGCCACCGATCGCGGCACGGTCCAAGGGGCCTGGTGAAGCGCGGATGCGACAGATCTACGAGAGCTACATCGAGGCCAAGCGACTCAACAACGAGCGCACTGACAAGATCGACTACGAGATGGTCGCCAAGAGTCTCAAGAAGATGGTGCCGAAGCTCGACCGCAAGCACAAAGGAAAGCGCGTCGATTTCAAGGTCGTCGTGACGGACGGCAAGGTTGGCATCAAGCCGGTCGTGAAGAAGTAACGCCCTCCGCTTGAAGCATTGGGTGCGAGACCTCGAGACGGTGCTCGACCGCTCGTTTGAGTGCGTCGAGCGTCCTCGGATCGAGAGCACTGATGGGAACTCCCCGGTCTGCCAGGGTAGCGTGGGGGGTCTCGAGCTTGTCGCACTTGTTGAATACTAGAATCCTCGGGACTCGCTCCAAGCCGAGGTCGACCAGGAGCTTTTCCGTCGTTTCGATGTGTTCGCTTCGGCACGGATCCGAGGCGTCGATGACGTGAAGCAACAGGTCAGCGTCCTGCGTTTCGTCGAAGGTCGCACGGAATGCTGCAAACAGGTCTGCGGGCATGTCGCGGATGAATCCAACCGTATCCGTCACGATGATTTCGCGTCCTGTGGGGAGTCTCATCGTTCTCGAACGGGTATCCAGCGTCGCAAAGAGCTTGTCCTCGGCGATCACATCGCTACCGGTCAATGCGTTGAGCAGCGTGCTCTTGCCCGCGTTCGTGTATCCGACGATGGCCACGGTGGGCGTTCCACTTCGCTTCCGACGCGCGCGCCGTTGCTCGCGTTGTCGACCCCGGCGTTCGAGCTGCGTCTGAAGGCGAGTAATTCGTTCCCGCGCTCGGCGCCTACCGACTTCGAGCTTCGTTTCACCGGGACCCCGACCTCCGATGCCACCGGTCAGACGCGAGAGAGCATCGTCCCGCTCGCCGAGTCGCGGAAGCAGATACCGCATTTGCGCGAGCTCGACTTGCAACTTGCCATCGTTCGTTTCGGCGCGTTGGGCGAAGATGTCGAGGATGAGCTGCGTCCGATCGACTACCCGCAGGTCGGTCATTTGCGCGATGTTGTTGGCCTGCGCGGGTTTGAGATTGCAGTCGAATATCAACGTCTCCGCGTCGAGTTGCATGGCGCGGATCACGACGTCCTCGAGCTTGCCGCGGCCGAGCGCATATCGTGGATCCACGCGGTCGCGAACCTGAAGTATTCGGTCGGCCACCTCGACCCCCGCAGTGCGAGCCAGCTCTTGCAGCTCGCGAAGCGAGTCTTCCGCGCTGCCGGCGCTTCGTTTGTCGCACACGTGGATCAGGATGGCTCGGCCGTCTTTGGCCGTGACCCCACGCGCCCTGGCGGCGCGGGTGAACTCCTGCTCGAGCGTGGCGATGATCTCTGCGGGATTCTCTCGGGCTTTCGCGTAGGGAATCGGACCGAAGGTTCGGAAGGGAGGCTCGCTGCCGTCGTCGAGGACCGGAAAGTTGTGCCCGTAGTAGATGCAAAGCGCGCGCTCTTCGCCGGGCGCCATGCAGATCGCCACGACCATGTCCAGGTGCAGGCGTGTCAGATCGACGAGATCGTCTCGGCTCAAGGGCTCGTTGCGCAGATGGGTGTGAATCAATCGCAAGCCGCGGAGCCTGCCAGCGCCGGCGCGGAGACGGCCCACGTCTGGAAGCATCAATTTGGACGCGTCACCCAAGATGACGTGGTCTACGGTGCCGCGACGGTCGACGAGCACGCCGACCTGCCTTCCCGTCGTATGCGAAACGCCAATGAGGGCGCGCGTGAGCTCCGTGGTCGTGAGCTGTTCCAGAGGGACGCGGCGGCTGTAGATACGCTGCAGGGCCTTGGTTTCGGACGGACTGAGACCGCTCGTGTCGCCGTGAATCTCCAACGCTTCTTCAGCTCCGGTCGGCGGGACGTGTGGGTGCTGTG
>JBAVOF010000359.1:0-14772 GCA_049691835.1 Polyangiales bacterium | reverse complement strand
GGGGTCGGACCCGCGTCGTTCCCCGCCGTACCCGGTCAGACGATCGACCTCACGGGCGCGAGTGCGCACGCGATTCAGGTGACTCTGGTCGCGAACGCGACCCCACCCCAACCTCTGCTCTTCTGGCAGATTCTCAATTACGATCACGATTGCCTCTGAGCTGACTCGGGCTGATCACCCAGGAAAGGACGCAGCCTCTCAGGGCCGCGTCCTTTCTTGCATTTGGCTCTCCCCGGCCGGCCGGGAAGGGCTTGCTGGTTGAATCCGAGATCCCGCTGGGTTATCCCGAGCCTCATGCAAGGGGAGCAGCCTTGAGCCGGAGCGCGCGGGCCATCGCCTTTTATCTGCCGCAGTTTCACCCCATCCCGGAGAACAATCTTTGGTGGGGTGAAGACTTCACCGAATGGACCAACGTACGTCAGGCGAGGCCGCTCTTCGAGGGCCACTATCAGCCGCGCATTCCCTCGGAGCTCGGTTACTACGACTTACGCTCCTCGGAAACGCGCGAAGCGCAGGCGGAGCTCGCGCGAGCGCATGGGATCGAAGGTTTCTGCTACTGGCACTATTGGTTCGCCGGCCGTCGCCTGCTCGAGCGGCCGTTCAATGCAGTCCTCGAGAGCGGCAAGCCCGACTTTCCGTTTTGTCTCGCCTGGGCGAATCACAGCTGGACTGCCTCGTGGGTTGGCAGGCCCTGGGAGCTTCTCATGGACCAAACGTATCCGGGGCGCTCGGACTACGAGGCTCACTTTCATGCGCTGCGCGATGCGTTTGCCGATGACCGCTACATCACGGTCGAGGGCAAGCCGTTGTTCCTCGTGTTTCGTCCGGACAAGCTTTCGGACCCGCGTGAGTTTACCGACTGCTGGCGGGAGCTCGCGCGCCAAGCAGGGTTCAAGGGCTTGTATCTGCTGGGCATCATGAACGCCGACGCGGACCCTGCCCCACTCGGTCTCGATGGCGGGGTCCACAAGGGCCTCGGGCATCTGCTCTCATTTTTGCCTTCGTCCATTCAACGCAAGGCCGAAGCGCGACGCCGCTCCCAGGTCTTGCTGGAGCGTCCCGGATTGGCCTTCGTGCATCAGGCGATCGCTCGGGCGCGGCGGCCCTCTTGGCTCGGCCCGCTTGCTGCGTGGCACGACGAGTTGAGTGAGGGCCTGTTGCTGCCCTCGGTGAGCTCTTACCAAGAACTGATCGAAGCAGCCTCGCGCCAGCTAACCGTGTCTGACGAGCACTTCCCCTGCGTGGTGCCCAACTGGGACAATACACCTCGGGTGGGTCGATGGGGTTGGGTTCTACGCGACTCCTCGCCCGATCTGTTCGCAGAGCATCTGCGCCATGCGTTGAGCCTCATTGCTAGTCGACCCCTGGAGCGGCGGCTCGTCTTTTTGAAGTCGTGGAACGAATGGGCGGAAGGTAATCACCTGGAGCCCGACGAGCGCTATGGACGTGGCTATCTGCAAGCAGCGCAGCGCGAGCTCTCGTCGTCACGGACGAGCGCGTGGACGGAGGTGGGCAGCCGATGACCAGCGATGGCGGCGGACGAGACGGATTTCCGTCCGGCCGCGTTGCCCGGGCCGCAGAGCAAATCCGACGTAGAGCATGGGACGCGCGGGAACAGTTTCGCCGTCGTGGCACCAAGGTCATGGTCAAAGGCCAGGGAAACGTGTTGGACCTGGGCAAGGCGCGTCTCCATCAGGTCGAAATCGAGATCGAAGGCAGTCACAACCTCCTGCGTTTCCATCCGACCTGCAAGCTCGTCGGGGTGTCGTTTCGGCTGCTTGGCGACGAGATCCGGGTCGAGCTCGGGGAGAGTGTGAAGATCTCTCGTTGGGGTGAGTTTGTGCTGATGGGAGATCGCGCCGCGATCCGAATCGAGCACCACACCACCGTGGAGAGTGCTCGCTTCTTCGCGCACGGGGGAACGAAGATCGAGATCGGCCCCGATTGCATGCTCGCCTATGATGTCGAAGTGCGTACTAGCGACTCTCATTCGATTCTGGATGCGGCGACCGGCAAACGGATCAATCCGGACCAGAGCGTGCGAATCGGTGAGCATGTCTGGCTCGGTGCACGCTCGGTGGTTCTCAAGGGCGTCAGCATCGGGGACCGGAGCGTCATCGCTACGGGTGCGATCGTATCGCGAGACATCGGGCCCGGTGTGGTCGCGGCTGGAATCCCCGCAACGGAGATCAGAAATGGCGTCACCTGGGATAGGCGGCGCCTCTGATTCCCCGGGTCACGCATGACTGAGTTGGACCAGCGCGGAGCGGTTCACGGGGTGTTCTGGACGGCGCTGCAGTCGATCGGCGTGCGGGCGTTTTCGCTCGGCGTGTTTGTCGTCTTGGCGCGATTGCTAACGCCTTCGGCCTTCGGCCTACTCGCGATGGCCGGCGTTTTCATCGCACACGGCGATACGGTCGTCTCGCAGGGGTTCGGGACGGCCATTACACAGCGAGAGCAGCTCGAGCCCGCGCACGAGAGCACCGCGTTTTGGACAAATCTACTGCTGGGCTTCGGCCTCGGAGCCCTGCTTTGGGCCGGTGCACCATGGATTGCGGGACTGTACGGCCAGCAGGAACTGACTTCCGTCATTCGCTGGCTGAGCCCAGTGCTCCTCCTTCGAGGCGCCGTGGGGGTTCCAGTGGGCCTCCTGCAGCGAAGGTTTCAGTTCCGAGCGCTGGCGATCCGCTCGGTGTTGGCGGCTCTGCTAGGAGGCGTCGCCGGGATGCTCGCGGCGTTCTGGGACTGGGGCGTGTATGCGCTGGTCGTTCAGCAACTCGTTGGTGCGAGCCTGGACGTCGTCGTCGTCTGGAGCGCGGCCGCTTGGCGACCACGCTTCGTCTTCTCGCCCCGCCATCTGAGGGACCTGATAGGGTTCAGCTCTTATCTGCTCGGCTCCGGTCTGCTCGTGTTCCTCAGCAGACGTGCAGACGACTTCCTGATCGGTCTGGTGCTCGGTGATTTCGCGCTCGGAATCTACACGGTGGCGTACCGAGGTCTACAGATCCTAGAACAAGTATTTTCCAAGACGGGCAGCGTGGTCGCGATACCCGCGTTCTCCAGGCTTCAGGGCCAACCAGAGCGCTTGCGGGAGGCGTTCCTGCAATCCACGCGCACCTCGAGCGTCATCGCGATGCCGGTGTTCGTCGGTGTCTCCATGCTCGCTCCTCTCGCAGTGCCGCTTGTCTTTGGTGACCAGTACGTGCAGAGCGGCCAGGTCCTCCAGGTCTTGGCTCTCATCGGCATTTTGCATAGCGTGAGTTACTTCGACTACGCGCTGTACATTGGAGTCGATCGCCCCGACTTGATCTTGAAGATTTTGGGCGTCAATACGGTCGCCAATGTCCTGCTTTTTCTTTTCGTGGCTCGATGGGGAATCGTCGCCGTCGCCGCAGCGTACGTGGTCCGGGCCTATCTCTTGATGCCTCTGAACTTGATCGCGCTCCGTGCGGCGATCGGCATCTCAGCGCGTACGTACGTCGTGAACCTGGTCCCCGCGCTGCTTGCCTGCTTGACTATGTCGCTCGTAATTTGGGCGGTTTCCTTGCTGCAATGGCCAGGTCCGAGTCGGCTCCTCGCCTCAGTGCTCGGGGGCGGAATCGTCTACCTGATGACCTTGCAATGGGTGGCGCCGGCTCTCGTTCGCGACCTACGCGCCAAGCTCGCCCTGCTATTTCGCCGTCAGTAGGGGTCAAGTCGATGAGGGTTTGGCGGAGCGATGATGTGATGAGGGAGCCCGGGTGAGATATCAACCCTCGTTAGACGGCGTTCGCGCGATCTCCGTGTTGATCGTGATGGCGTATCACTTCGACCTCAACTCCTGGGGACACTTGGGGGTTGCCATTTTCTTCGTGCTCTCGGGATTTCTGACCACTTCGATTCTGATGGGCCAACGCGACCAGAAGCTCGGCCGATATCTCGCGGTATTCTATCAACGCAGAACCTTGCGAATCTTCCCCCTCTATTACGGATATATCGCCTTGCTGGGCATGTCGTTTCTGCTGCTGGGCCGGCCGACGGGGTTCGACACGAACTGGCCTTACCTCGTGACATACACCTCGAACTTCGCACCCCTGGACCCGGATTGGTTCACGAGCGCGTTCTACGGGCATCTATGGTCCCTAGCCGTCGAGGAGCAGTTCTATCTGATCTGGCCTTTTCTCATCTACTTCATGAGCGCCAAGGGGTCGAAGACACTCATGATCGTCCTTCTGATCGTGTGTCCGCTGATCCGCATCGTCGGTTACTCGATGCTTTCCGAGGTTGCGCCCGTGGTGGAAGGCGTCGCATCTCTGGCCACCGTACGTGCGGTCGAAGCGATGGATGGTTTGCCGGTCAGTTGCTGGGATGCGTTTGCCGCGGGCGCGCTGATACCCATCGCAGCACTGCGCACGAGATCCCGCCAGTTCTGGGCCCGGTACGTGACGATTCTCGCATTGGCGACCGCGGCCTTTGGGGCCTACTTGCTCTCGTCTCGAGGGGCGGGCCTCATTGCTGCCCCGGGGGAGCTGTTCAAGGCGGTGCTCCATGATCGATTCATCGGCTACTCCATCCGCAACCTGTGGATCGTTTGTTTCCTGATTGGGGCGATGCAGTGGAGGCCTTTGCGTGCGGTCCTTTCACTGCCTTGGATGGTGCTCGTGGGCAGAGTCTCCTACGGCATGTACATCTTTCACTGGCCCATCCTCGTGCCGATTCGCCGAGTGCTGAGCTATGAGCCTCTTTCGCTGGCGGGGATTGCGGTGTTCCTCGTCTACACGGCGATCGTGTTTGCAGTGTCTTACGCCAGCTATCGATGGTTCGAGTCCTGGTTCCTTCGTCGCAAGCGCCCGTACGCCGAGACGCAATGAGCGCCTGCTGTTCTCAGATTTGCTTGCCGGGGCGCCGCCGGCGGCGCCAAGCCAGCGCGAGCGCGGCAAGCACCAGCAGAAATGGCCCGTACGTGTCGGGTCGAGACCCGCTCACGCTGCAGCCGGCCAGGGTTAGGCCGTCACCGGGTAGGTTCGAGCTCCCTCCGCTTCCTCCGGTTCCGTCTGAGCCACCCGAGCCTCCGGTCCCGGGTGGGTCGCTGGCTTTGGCGACGCGCAAAGCCGGGTCCCCGAACAGATGATAGATCTCCATCATGTCTCGGCCGAACTCCAGGCCGGCCACGACGGACAAGGAGTGAGTGACCATTGGACCGAGTCGCGTTTCACTGCCAGCGCTCAACTCCCTCAGGAGCTGCTTTGCAAGCAAGCTCGCCTGCTCGTTGATCGAAATGCCGGAGGGCCCCCAGACGGCGACTGCTCCCTGCTCGTCGATCAACATCGCCTCCCCGAGCGAGACCAATCCGGGCACCTCAAACCGCGATGACAGACACGTCATCGCGGCGAACACCGGTTGGCTCCCGTCGATCGTAATCGACTGGAGATCGTCGATGCTCAGGAGTTGCTCGCTGAACCCGAGAGAGGTGATCCCCGCATGACCGAGGTAGTTCAGCAGCCTCGGGCCCTTGCGCATCTCGTCGAAGAGCACCTCACGGGTCGTTTCCAAGTCGCCGAGCTCGGACCGATACACCGGCGCGACGGTCCAATCGGGTGGGAGCTCTTTGCTGATCGTGTCGCTAGCGGTCGCGAAATCTCCCTGCGGCGTGGTGGCGTCCGCAAGAAGCGCGACGTCGTTCCGCAGTGAATCGATCGAGCTCTCGTACACGATGATCTGTTGGATCACCGAGTCGAGCTCCGATGCGGAAGTGACGGGAAGGCGACCGATCGATAGGTCGGGAAGACCATCGTCACCGATGAAGTCGGCGTACTTGGTGTCGGATGAGAGCATGCCGCCATGCGTGAGCGCCATGATCGGCGGGAAAAGGTTGCCTCCGAGTCCCCGGACATCGCGATAGTCAAAGGACCCTTTGCCCACCAAGACGACGAATTTTGGCGCCGTCGCCCAATTGTCGTGCGCATATCCGAGGAACGTCCGGATCGCATTTGGGTCCGGGGTGCCAAACGCGAACTCGTCGTAGATGTCCTGAAGCTCGACGACCTGCGACCGCATGCCATCCGCGTTCCGATACTCCGCCAGCTGCTGTGCTGTGTCGAAGAGCGCCGCCGGCGCGATGATCAAATGGTCGGCGGCGTTTGATCGATTGCGGAGGTCTGACGCCACGTCGTTCCAAACGGAGCTCGGGGCCCGCACTTCTCCTGAGTGGAGCGCGAAGTATTCCCGCTCGCTTCCGACTGCGAATTGAAACCCTGCGGGGGTCTGGACCACCCCGGTGAGCCTCACGGGACGCCGTGGGTCCGACACGTCGAGAAGCTCGAGGTCGCCGGTCAGTCCGGTAACCTCCACCGACGCGTCCTGATTGGCTCTGAACTGCAGCGACGCTGCGCTAGTCACGTACCCGCGCACGTAACTGACGTCGGCCGAGTCGAGGTACACCATGGTCTCGCCGGGCGCGCTCGGCTCGATCGAGAGCGTGTTTTCGCCTTCTTGGAGCGTGGCTTGCGCCACAGGGAAGCTAGCTCGGTGCGGAACGACGCCTTGTAGCTGAGCAGTGCCGAGCAGCGCGCCGTTGAGCCGCACGTCCACCGAATGAGCCTGGTCGGTGATCCCGTGCAGATCGACCTGAACCATTCCGTCTCCCATCACGGCCTCGAGCTCGAACGTGACGGTGGCGGTCGCTGGCATCGAGGGCGCCGCCGAGACCAGCTGCCAGAACCAGTAGTCGCCGTCGGGGTCCTGTCCGACGAGGATGCCCGTGATTGCGTTCTCTTCGAGATGCCTGCTGTCTTCGAACGTCAGGCCTGCGCTGATCGCACCGGGTGTCGCGGACTGTTCCGCCATCGTGATACCGGCGTCGAGCGAGAGCCGGTACACGCGCTCCTCGGTGTAGAGACTCTCCCTCTCGACTCCAAAGAACCGGAGCTCGGAGCCGTCGGGCGAGCCGCTCCACGCGACCGCCTCGCCGTTTTCCGTCAGCAAGAGCTCGCCGGCCTCGATTCGGCTTCGTATGCTCGTCTCGGCGAGCCCGAGGCGGGCTGCAATCTCTGCAGCACTCAGTGCATAGAGCCCCGTCTCCTCGATACCGACGTAAAGGGCGACCGCTTCTCCGGGACGTTGCTTTTCAGCCCCCAAGGCTTTCAGCGCCGGTCCGATGGCGGCTTGTCGGTGTGCCTCGCGGACGAAGCGGGCGCCGCGATGGAGCAGCGTTTCCCCCTCCGTGGACGCAATCAGCTCGAACGGCCCGTGGACCGCCTGCGCCCCGTGGACATCGACCTCCACCAAGCGGTACCGCTGAATCGCATTCGGATCGGCTTCGTCGTCGCGGAAATCATAGATGCCGCCCTGTGGAGCGTCGAGCAGGCCTGGAAGAAGCCCATCATGAAGGGGTTCCCACTCACCATCGTGCTCGCGGTAGAGGTAGAACCCGACGGTGCCCGTCTCCGAAGACGTCACCCAGCGGACCACGACCCCCCCTTCGTGCTCGAACGCGCTGAGCGATTGCAGGGTCGCATGGGTGAACAGCTCGCAACTGGGATCCATGTTCGCAGCGTTCAGACAGACGTCGTACCCCGCGTTGCCGTAGAGCAGGTTGACGCCGGCGCCCCCGTTGAGGGTGTCGTTTTCGGAGTTCCCGTTGAGGGTGTCATCCCCGTCATCACCGTTGACGATGTCGGGCCCACTGCCGCCACTCAGAGTGTCGTTGTCCGGACCGCCGCTGATGAAGTCGAGCCCGGCGCCGCCGTTGGCCGTGTCGTTGCCAGGGCCGCCGTTGATTGTGTCTTCTCCGTCGCCGCCGTTGAGCTGAGGGTCGTCTCCAGCTTCGCCGTTCAAGGTGTCGTCGCCCACATTGCCGGAGAGACTGTCCGCCCCGTTTCCGCCAAAGAGCTGGTCATTACCGCCGCCGCCATTCAAGCTGTCGTCGCCATCGTCGCCGCTCAGGGTGTCGTCGTCGGCGCCGCCCGAGAGGGTGTCCGCTCCGTTTCCACCAAAGAGCTGGTCGTTTCCGGCGGCGCCAGTCAGCGCATCGTTGCCATCGTCGCCCCTCACTACGTCAGCGCCGCCCTGACCATTTAGAAGGTCGTCGTCGAGGCCTCCCTCGAGCGTGTCGTCGCCTGCCCCGCCGAATAGTTGATCGGCCCCGGCATCGCCATAGATCGTGTCGCTCCCGCCATCGCCGGTGATCAGATCAGCTCCATCTCCACCGTTGATCGTGTCGTCAGTGGCGCCGCCAGAGATCTGATCGTCCTGGGCGCCGCCATCGATGACGTCTGCGCCCCCCTCGCCGAAGATCACGTCGGCCCCGTCGTCGCCTTGGATCGTATCGTCTCCGCCACCAGCGCAAATGCAGTCGTCACCTCCGCCGGCAAAAATGAAGTCCACCCCAGGCGTGCCCACGAAGCACTCGGGCAGCGCGGTTCCGAAGCAAAAGCCACCGGGGCAGGTGACGGTATTTGAGCAACCACCGGTCACCGTCACGCACTGATCCAGGCAGGTCTGCGCGCTTGCGTGACTGCTTGCCAGGTTCAGCGCCCCGAATACCAAATAAGCGACTAAGCTCGCGCGCCAACGTGCGTTCATGGTCTCCCCAATGCCAAGATGCGTGGGCATCATGCCACCTTCTCCTTCCAGCGTCATCTGGGAACGGGCGCAAGATCTGCAGATTCGGCCCCGCATTTGTGCCATTATCGGCGGGTTCGACCGAAGTCTCGCCAGCTTGTCGTCGCAGGTTTAGGATCGGGGCATGACTGGTCCGGTTCGCGGGAAATGGCTCACGATTCCGACTCGCATCGTGTTGGGGTACATCGTGGTGCTGGTCGCGTTCGGCGTCGTCGGAGGCTTGAGCTTCCTGCAGCACCACCGCACGTCGCAGACACTCGGTCTGCTCGAGGACGGATACCTGCCGCTCGCGCTGACCCTGAGTCAGGCCAAGGCCACGCAGAGCGTCTACGCCAATCTGGTCGAGCGAGCGCTGCAGTCCGAACGGAGCACGCCTACCAAGTCCTGGCTTCGCGCCGCGTTGCGGATTCGGCCCACCACGCTTCAGCGCGCCTTCGATGGGGTCGAAAAGGCGGAGGCTTTGGCGGCCGAGCGTGGGCAGCAGGCGCCGCTTCGCTCCGTGCGGAGGGAGCTCGACGCCATCGCGAAGGCCTACGAAGAGATCGATGCCAAGTACGAGCTCCTATTCAACAGCGTCGACGAAGACGAAGCCGTGGTCGGGGACCTGATGGCCAAGATTCGAGGCACCGAGCAACGCATCGAGCGTAACTACGACCGCGCCTCGCAGAGCGTTCAGCAGCGGATCTCGCGGACGAGTGCTTTGGCTGCGGCGGAGTCTCAGCGGGCGACCTTTCTTCTGGGGCTGCTCGGCCTGCTTGCGCTGGTCGTCGGTATCGCTGTGACGTTTCTTTCGCAACGCTTGCTCCGACCGATCCCACTCCTGCACGAGCGCGTGGCCGCCGTGGCGCGCGGGGATCTATCGAGCGCGGTCGACATCAAGCGAAACGACGAGCTCGGTCAGCTCGTTGCCGAGTTCGAGCGAATGGTCCGAGCACTGGCAGCTCGCGATCAGAGCCTTCGAGAAGCGGCACTGGCAGAGCAACGGCTTCAGCGGATGCAGGTCCAGATCGTCGAGGCGCTCCGTGCCGCAATTCTGGTCGTCGATCGGGATCGGCTGATCAGTACCACCAACCCGGCTTCCGAACAGATCCTCGGAGTTGGTGCTCGCGACGTGGGCACGCCAATCGACGAGACATCGCTTCTGCGACGCTTTCCCGCGCTTGCTCGCGCGATCGCCGAAGTAGCGGAAGGCGCGCACGCCATCACGCTCGAGGGCGAGCGGATCACTGGATTCACCGAACGACTGGTCGACGTGCTCGTCACACCATTCGGCGACGAATCTGGCGAGGGTGGGGCGCGCGGCGTCTTGGTCGTTGCTGACGACGTTTCGGAAGCAATCGCCACGAAATCCCGACTCATCCAAACGGAGCGCCTGGCCGCCATCGGACGAATGGCAGCTCACGTGACCCACGAGGTCCGCAACCCGCTCTCGAGCATCGGCCTCAACGTGGACATGCTCGGAGACGAGATCCGCGACGCGGGTCCGGAGAGCCGACAACTGCTCGAGTCGATACAGCAAGAGCTCGAGCGCCTGGAGAGCATCACCGAGGAGTATCTGCGCTTGGCCCGATTGCCCGAGCCCTCGCTCACCCCGGACGACCCGAGCCACCTCTTGCGCGACATCGCCGAGTTCGTTCGACGCGAGATGGACGCTGCCGGTGTCGAGCTGCGCTTGGAGATCTCATCGCAGTTGCCGGCGGTCGCGATGGATGAGCCGCAGCTTAGACAGGCGCTGCTCAACCTCTTGCGCAACGCGCGTGAAGCGATGCCCGATGGGGGGACCGCGAAGCTCGAAGCGATGAGGTACGACGGCGGTGTGCGCATCCAAGTGCATGACGAAGGCGCTGGCATCGACGAGCAAGAGCGCGAGCACGTGTTCGACCTCTTCTACACCACCAAGGAGAGGGGCACCGGTCTCGGACTGCCGCTCACGCAACAGATCGTCGTAGCCCATGGCGGGCGCATCGCGTGTAAGGCCCGCCATCCGCATGGAACGAGCTTCGAGGTTTGGTTGCCAGCCGCCGCACAAACGACTACGGGTTCGCCGGTGCGGAGGGTTGGATGACCAGATCAGATGGGCGCTCGTACGATGCCCTGCGCCCGGTTTCGATAGAGACCAACGTGCAGCGCAATCCCCAGGGCTCGCTCCTTTACCGATGCGGGGGAACCACGGTGCTGATCGCGGCGTCGGTGGCTGACGGCGTGCCTGACTGGATGCGTGGGGCTGGACGCGGTTGGCTCACGGCCGAGTACGCGATGCATCCGTGCGCAAATCCAGAACGGAACCGTCGCGACGGGCGCAACGGCCGTATCGACGGACGTACCTCGGAGATTCAGCGGCTGGTGGGGCGCGCGCTCCGCGCAGCGATCGATTTCGACAAGCTCGGAGAGCGGACGATCACCGTCGACTGCGATGTGCTGGACGCCGATGGAGGGACCAGGACCGCGTCGATCACGGGAGGGACGGTCGCGATGGCGATCGCGCTCGATCGGCTTCGGGCGACTGGGCTCGTCCAGAAAGGTGTTTTACGGGAGCCGATCGCTGCGATTAGCGTGGGCTTGCTCGGCGGACGTCCGATGTTGGACCTCTGCTACACCGAAGATCGAGACGCCGAGGTCGATCTGAACGTCGTCGGTACACCGGGGGGTGGCGTGGTCGAGGTGCAGGGAACGGCAGAGGGCGCTCCCATCCTTCGCGCGAAGCTGGACCAGATGATCGATTTGGCGCTCTGGGCGTTGCCGGCGCTTGCCAAGGAGCAACGCCGCGCGCTTGGCGAGCTCGACATCGATCTCGAGCGCTTGTTGGCTTGATGCGGATTCTCCTTGCGACGATGAACGCGGGCAAGCTCGATGAATACCAACGCCTTCTGGCGGACGTGCCTGGCCTCGAGCTCGAGACGATGGCGATTCTATCGGAGCCCGTCGAGGTGATCGAGGACGGCGAGACGTTTCGAGCCAACGCACTCAAGAAGGCGAGCGAGATTGCCGCGCTTGCCGGCGTTGCGTGCATGGCCGATGACAGCGGGCTCGAAGTGGATGCCCTGGGTGGACGGCCCGGTGTGCATTCGGCGCGGTACGCGGGGCAGGGCGCCACCGATGCACAAAACAATCAAAAGCTTCTCGACGAGCTTAGCGGCGTACCGGACCGCCAGCGAACGGCGCGGTTTCGATGCGCGATTGCGCTCGTCGATGCCGGAGGTCGCGAGATCGCGGCGTCCGAAGGCGCGTGCGAGGGACGCATCGGGAGGCAGGCCAGAGGCGGTCAAGGCTTCGGCTACGACCCTCTGTTCATTCCGGACGGCTACGCGCAGACGATGGCGGAGCTCGGGCCGCAAACCAAGAATGCCATCAGCCACCGCGCCAAGGCCGCGGCAAAGCTCGTGCCCTTGCTTCGGCGGTTGCGGAATCGCTAGCCATCGGCTACCCCAAGCCGCCAGACCACGGTAGGAACACGGTTTCGGGGCGTAGCACAGCCTGGTAGTGCGCATGCTTTGGGAGCATGAGGTCGCTGGTTCGAATCCAGTCGCCCCGACTAGTCATTTCAACGGGTCGCGCGGTTAGCGATGTTGGCGATCGGCTTGTGGCTGTCGCGGTGAACCGGGAAGGTACCGTCGGGCAAGAAGAGAAACCCCTCGCCCGAGTAGCACTCCCGGATGTGCCAACGGAGTCGATCCTTCGAAACACCGCTTCGTCCGCGACGACGCAATGCGCTGGATCGCCAGCAATCGGGATCGCGATGACTGGAGCTTCATCAATCCGCGCAAGCCTGCTCGAGAACGCGATGCGCTCCCTCGACCAAAAGGTCGAGCTTTTTTTTCGACGCACGCCCGGGGGTTCGAACTGCACGCATCCATCACAACCCGCTCTCACGTCGGAGATGTAGCGAAGCAGTTCGTGCAGCCCGACTTCGTTCGCTATCCGTTTCAAGCGTTCCGGCTAGAACGGAGGGCCGGCCATCAGGCGCAGGCTCGTGCCTAGAGCGAAGCCGTGGACGCCGGCTGGTATTCGTCTTCGTCCTTCCCCCAGGACACCCCGATCCCCAGACCGATCAAGGGACCTTTGATGCCAACACCGCCGACCGTGACGGGCGCGATGACGTACCCCGTGCGCAGATCGAGGCCCAGCCAGAACTCTCCGCGCAGCCTCCAATACAGGAGCGCACGCAGGTAGGCGCTCGAGACGAAATCATTTCGTGAGCCCACGCGACCCCAGCCGAGATCGAACATCGCGCCCGCCCCAAACCAATGGTTCCAGTCGCCGGTGCCCCAGAGGGCACCGATGGCGGCTCCGGCGGTGCGCATCTTGAGATCTTCGGGCGTCGCATCCTGGCGGCCGAATCTCGCAAACCCTTCCCCGGCCAGATGAATGCACTTGTCGAAGGGCTTGTAGAGCGCTCCAAGGGAGAACCCCGTGAGCGCGGCGCTCGCGTTGGGATACAGGCGTGTGCTGGAGGACACGTCTGCAAAAAGCTTTGGTGCCACTCCCTCCGAAGCGCCCTGTGCCAACACGCTCTCCGGTACGCAGAGCATGGAGATCGCAAAGGCAATTGGGACCAACCAAATCATTCGTAGCGTGCTCATTGGTCCCCCCCAGCTCGAAACATGCGGCCCTAGCATACAGCGGATGGGCCGTGAATTGACAGTGCGGCGTTCCAGCTTCCGGTGCTTTCGGTCGAAAGGAACCGGGTCGCAGCGCCATGGACGTTGGCATCTGCGACATCTCCGGCGAGGTCGCGTTCGACTCACGTCCTCTCTTCTACCCTTGCGACCGGACGCTCAGGCGCTGACCCCGAACAAGGCCCCAACGGCGGCGGTCAGAGCCATCGCCAAGGCGCCCCAGAAGGTCACTCGCGCGGCGGCAGCAATGGCTGGGGCTCCGCCGACGACCGCACCCAGTGCCCCCAGTAGCCCCAAGAACAAGAGTGCGCTGCCTGAAACCGACCACATGATCGCAGGCTCCGGCGCGAAGACGACAATCACGAGAGGCAGCGCCGCTCCCACGGCGAAAGTGCCGGCTGAGGCCAATGCAGCTTGAACCGGTCGTGCGGTCAGCGTCTCCGATATACCCAGCTCGTCACGTGCGTGCGCGCCGAGTGCATCACGGGCCATCAACTGGGTGGCGACTTCCGAGGCAAGCTTCGCATCGAGCCCTCGGGCGACGTAGATGGCCGTCATTTCCGCGTGCTCACGTTCGGAATCAGAAGCCAACTCCTCGCGTTCCCGTCTCAGATCGGCACGCTCGGTGTCGGCTTGCGAGCTCACCGAAACATACTCCCCTGCCGCCATCGACATCGCACCAGCCACGAGGCCGGCAACACCCGCGACCACGATATTCTCCGAGCTCGCGCCTGCCGCAGCCACGCCGAGCACCAAGCTCGCAGTCGATACGATGCCGTCATTAGCACCGAGAACAGCCGCGCGGAGCCATCCGACGTGTTGGGTTCTGTGTCTTTCAACGTGTCTCATACAGACCTTCGGCCCCCGTACGGCCGTCTATAGCGTCCCGGCTCGGGTGACGCCCGTCTCCGCCGTCACTCGACGAAGCCTCCGTCGTAGACCGACTCCCAGAATGCACACAAGTCGCTACGGAAGTCGGTGACCGGGCTTATCGGAACATCGACACCGAGCGGTCCAAATCGTCCGCGCCGAGCGGATCGGGTCCCGCGGAACCGAATACGTAGGCAATCTCGCCTCCATGCGTGGCCCGAAGATCCAGTGGCTGAAGCGCCGGGATGGGGATCGGCCGCGCGAAATTGCACGTGAACACGGAAAGCCCCGCGTCGGCGGCGCGCTTGGCCGTATCTCGGGTCGAGCACCAGAGGAGCGCATCTCCAGTCACGCGCTCGAGTGCGTCCTGTGCCGATCCGAACGCGCTCGTCGGATATTCGGCAGCGATCTACGCAGCCAGCGTCTCGCCGAAACACCGTTCCAACGCGGCGGCGGTGAACTGCCAGCCTGGAGTGCCGCCTGGGACCTCGCGCGCAGAGGGCCTTCGTTCCGGCCATGCCCTAGTCTCATGCCTCCCTCCACGGCTCACGGTTCGAGTCAGAGACAATCGCAATTCGCTCCTTTTTTCGGAATTATGGCCTGGCCGCGAATCATCAGTTGTATTGGAACTATGCAGGTACAACGTATTTTCACCCGTTGCTTGGTGTTGTCTTTTCTCGTTCTC